>JAYUQF010000127.1:0-5104 GCA_043756885.1 Pseudomonadota bacterium | reverse complement strand
TTGCCGGTGGCTGTGCCAGTCGCAATCTAGTGCGACTGGGCGCGGGTGATGTGCGCGCGGCGGTGGTACTGATGGTGATGGGCAGCTGTGCTTATATGACGATCAGCGGCGTGTTTGGCCCGCTGCGCGTCGCGCTGGAGAGCGCCACCGCCATCACCCTGCCAACCGCAACCGATCAATCGCTGACCGCTTTGTTGTCGCTAGCGAGCGGCTGGTCGCGGCCCGCGACACGCTGGTTGGTAAGTTTTGTCGTGGCTGGCAGCCTGTTGTTCTACTGTTTATACGATGGTGAATTCCGCCGTTCACCAACACTGTGGTTTGGTGGTGCAGTGGTCGGTTTGTGCGTGGTCGCCGCGTGGGCTGTGAGCGGCCTGGTATACGACGAGTTTGCGGCCGAGCCGCAGTTGCCCCAGGGATTGTCTTTTGTGCGGCCCAGTGGCGACACCCTGCAGTACCTTGAACGTTACACCGCCGCTCCCGTGCCACGATTTGGCGTGGCAGCGGTTTTTGGCACCGTACTTGGCGCGTTTTTCGCCGCGTTCAGTGCCGGCCGCTTCAAGCTGGTCGGTTTTGCCGACGGTGCCGACACCTTGCGCAATCTGACCGGCGCGGTTTTGATGGGCGTGGGCGGTGTTGTGGCGATGGGTTGCACTATCGGCCAGTCGGTAACGGGTGTCTCCACACTCGCGGTGGGCTCGCTGCTGGCGGCGGTAGCGCTGCTCGCAGGAGGTATGGTGGGATTGCGTATGCTCGAACGGTGGCTGCCAGGCTGACGGCGCTAAAGCGTGGCGAGGATGGCCTGCGCGCGGGTGAACATGGGCATCACACCCAGACCGATTTTTTCCCACGCCGGATCGTGGCGTTGGCCACGGCGATGCAACTTCACGTTCAGACATGCGATGCAGGCCAGACGATAACCGGCCAGCGCCTGATACCAGGGGATCGCCTCATAAACTGCGCCCACGCCTTGTTCAAACAAGTTGCGCAAACGCGCCGGTGCCGGCGGAAAAATGGGGTGATAAACCGGCGTCCAGTTGGCGGGGTCGGCAATCATCATGAGCCAGCCGATGTCGAGCAGTTTGGCGCCGATGCCGGAGATCTCCCAATCGATGATGCCGGTCAGCCGGCCCTCGTGATAAAGGATATTGCCGGGCTGATAGTCGCCATGAAATAAACCGATCGGTTGGCCGTTGGGCATATTGGCCAACAACGCTTTTTCTGTGGTTTGTGCGGCCTTCACCCAGGCCGGCTCGGGCGCCTGGGCATAGATGCGTTCCCAGCGCGTGATCTGATCCGTGAGCGGCTCGGGTTGCTCCCAATCGGCCAGGTGGCGGCGCCAGTCAAACTTATGGAGTTGCGCCAGGGCGAGGGCACATTGTTCCCACAAAGGCGCAGCGGCCGCCGCGCTGCGTTCGAATACTGCTGGCGGATCCCATACAAAAAACACCCGTCCCGGCAAGCGCTCCATCACAATGAATGGCACTTCGAACCAGGGGTTGTCGTCGAAGGCCCACGGCACTAGCGGCACGGGCACGCCAGCCTGGTGCAGGGCGCGCATAAGTGGCGCCTGACGATAGACGTCGGTATTGCCATGCCGGCGCACACCTTTGGGCGGCAGCTTGATGACATAACCAAACGCCGTGCCTTGTGCATCGATGACATCAAACAGGAACGTGAGGCCGGCATGGCCATCGGATTCCTGCAGATTGGCCAGCCGTGCGGTGCTGCCCACTTCGGTGGTGATGAAAGCGCTCAGACCTGCTCGTAGTTCTTCGATGTCCACGCAGTTCCTCCCGTTGGTTAAGGCCGCATTCGAGCGGCCAGTTTTTTATCCGAACAAGGACCAAGCAGTGCGCTCTTCCATGCTTACTTACCCGGTGGCGGCGCCGGGTACCACTGCTCGGGTGCCGGCATCGGCTTGTCGGTCGGAATGATGAATAACTCGGCGGTGGTGGTGGTGGCGTCTTCGGTATCGAAGTAGGCGTAAGGCACGCTGCCGTTCCAGGTTCCCGACTGGATCATCTTGAAGCCGCGCTTTTCAAACTCTGCGCACCGTTCAGTCCAAGTCATATTGCCGCAATGAAATGCTGTGTGGTGGACGCCTTCGCCATGGCGCTCAAGGAATTCGGTGTAGATGCTGGGGCCTTTGGTGGGCTGAATGATTTCCCACATCATTGAGCCGTTAAATGCCAGGCACAGTTTCATGGCGTAGTCGGCCGGTTGGCCACGAAACGTCATATCGCTGACGGTTGTTTTGTCGAAGGTATAAACCGCCCAAGGTCCGATGCCGAGTTTGAGCATGCCGTCCATGGTGCGGTAGATATCACGAGTCACCACGCAGATCTGCATGGTGTCGCTGAGAAAGCTATTGGACAGCGTGCGATCGCTGGTGGTGGTCGGCTGGGTGGTCATGATGTCTCTCCCGTGTCTGGTGTTGTGTCTGCGGCGGAATCGGCCACAATACGCACGCGCTTGGTTTATGGCCCGCGCCAGTGTGGATACGAAGCCTGAGGATACCTAATTGAACCTGCTCCATAACAGCTTTAAGGACATGATGAACGACGTCGTCGACTTCGGCAGTTGCTGCGAATGCGGCACGTGCGTCGTGGCCTGTCCGCACAACGTCATCGAATACATCGACGGCAAACCCAAGCAGACCGCCAAAGCATCGGCTGCCTTCGACTTCTGCGGTGTCAGTGAAGGGGCCGGCTGCGACGTGTGCGCAACAGTATGTCCGCGTTTGTGGCCACGCGAGTCGCATTTGAAGGACGCGGTTTTTGGTGAGGAGCGCGGCTACGAAGATATCTTCGGCGTGTTCAAACACATCTTTGTCGCCCGTACCAAGGTACCTGAACTGGCAGAAGCCGGGCAGGACGGCGGCATCGTCACGGCCTTGCTGGCCTGGGCACGTGCAGCGGGGCACATCGACGGCGCGGTGGTATCGGCGGTTGGCGCCGAGGACAAACCTTGTTTCCCGACTCCCAAGGTTGTCACGAGTTATGACGAGATCAAAGCCAGTGCCGGTAGCTGGTACACCTATTGCGCCAACAATCTGGCACTGACAGAAGTGAAAGAGCGGGATCTCAAACAGGTCGCGTTTGTCGGCGTGCCGTGTCAGATCACACCTTTGCGCAAGATGGAGCATATGGACCCGAGCTTCCTCATGGGCGACAAGAAGAAGCCCAAGATCATCGGGCGCCAGCGCGAGTTCCTGCGCGGTTTCACCGATCGTGTCGCGTTCAGCGTTGGCCTGTTCTGCACCGAAGTGTTCATGCCTGAACTCATGACCGAACGCATCGAAAAGCAGATGGGCATCCCGCTGACCGAGGTCAAGCAGTTCAACGTCAAGGGTGAGGTGCTTATCTACCAGAAGAATGGCGATATTGGCCGTATTCCTCTGGAAGAAGCGATGCATGAATACCAGCGCCCCGAATGTCGCCATTGTGGAGACTTTTCCGCTGAGATGGCTGATATCGCCTGCGGTGGTGTGGGCACCGAGCGTGCCACGATTGTTGTGCTGCGCACCCAGAAAGCGGTCGACGTGTGGCGCGAGTTCCAGGCCACCGGGCAGGTGGAAGTGGAGCCTATCAAGGACAACAAGCGCGCCTGGAATATCCTGCTGCGCCTTGCCCGCCGCCAGCGCGAACGCATACCGGCGGGGCCGGCGCGCGGTGGCTCGGCGGGTGATTTGCCGCAGTACAAAGCAGCCCACGGCGCGGCCTTGGCACTGTCCAAATTAACCCCCGGGGTATTGTCCAGCGACGACATCGCGGCTGCGCACGCGGCTGCTTACAGCAGCGAAAAACGCCCCAGCGAAACCGTGGGCTATATTGCCGGCAATCCCATCCCCGGTGATCCGGGTGAAGGCGGCGCAGGGGAAAAGCGCAAGCTGCCACCGCCGTTGTCGCCAGAAGCCGGCGGTGCACCGCCTGACTGGACAGCGCCGTAACGTCACACGCATACGGCCTTGTGTAGGTTCGACTTCAGTCGGACCTACACAAATCCCGTGAAAGTCGCCGGCAGTTGCTGGATCTGTTCGATAACGGCGCGCGGCAGATCGGAGGGCTGCTCCGAGCTCGCACTGGCGTGCACGGTATCGCTCAGCCCGCCGAAGCGTTGGGCAATGATGGGTGCTATCTGATCATGGCGACCGATAGCTGCGCAGGCTTGCAGCAGGCGGTCCGGTATTTCCTGCGCCAGGGCATCCCAGCGGCCCTGTTTAGTTAGTTCGTTCAGACGCGGGCCGAGTGCGCCCAGACCTTCGGCTTCAAGTACCGGCCAATAGGCTGGTGTTGAACCGTAGAAAGCGATGCGATAACGCACCCATTCCGCCATCTTGCTCACCGACGCGTCGTCGGGCCCGGTTGCGACAAAGCCACCACCATTGATCTCGAACTGCGCACGCGGGCGGCCCACTCTTGCGAGCCCACGTTCAATGATCGGAGCGACCGTCTGTTCGAAATAGTTACGGGTGCACAACGGATGCAGACGCACACCATCGGCGACCTCGGCAGCAAGTTTCAACATCGCCGGTCCGACCGCAGCGAGGGTGATGGGTGGCGCGGGCAGATCGCTGCTTTCCGGTACAAAATTCGGTGGCATCAGCGTGAAGCGGTAATGTTCGCCTTCGTGACGCAGTGGGGTGCCGTTTTGCCACGCCGCCCAGATCGCGCGTAACGCCGTCACCAGTTCACGCATGCGCGGCACGGGGGCTGTCCACGGCACGCTATAGCGTTTTTCATTGTGGGCTTTGATTTGTGGCCCCAGGCCTAATACAAAACGGCCGTGGGACGCTTCTTTGAGATCCCACGCGACATGGGCCAGCGCCATCGGCGAGCGCACAAAGGCCAGCGCGATGCCGGTTGCAAGTTCAATACGCGTGGTGGCGAGTGCGGCGACACCCAGCGGCAAAAACGGCTCGTGGCGGTTTTCCAGTGAACACAGACCATCAAAGCCACGGGCTTCGATATCGGCGGCCGCGACACTCGCGGCACGCAGGCAATGCTGGGGAACGGTGGTGACGACACGCATCGTGTTTGCTCCGGCTGAGTCAGTGGTCGATCGGTGCCGGGATTTTGCACCATCCGTCCGACGACACATACTA
>JAYUQF010000126.1:0-5109 GCA_043756885.1 Pseudomonadota bacterium | reverse complement strand
CCGCCATCGGTACCAGCGAGTGATCTGTCATGCCGGGCACCGTGTTCAATTCAATCAGCCATAACTGCCCTTGCTCATCGCGCATAAAATCGACGCGCCCCCACCCACTGCCATCTAAGGCGTCAAACGCGCGCAGGCCGAGTGTCGCGGCCTGTGCTTGCTCGGCTTGTGTCAAGCCGCAGGGGCAGATATAGGATGTGGTATCGACCAAGTACTTGGCCGCGTAATCGTAAAACTCGTGAGGTGTTTCGAGCCGGATAATCGGTAGCGTGTGGCCGGCGACGATAGACAATGTATATTCGGCACCCGCCACAAAACGCTCAGCCAGTACCAGTGTGTCGAACCTGCGTGCTGCATCCACGGCGGCAGCGAATTCTTGCGCGGATTTTACTTTTGACACACCCAAGCTTGAGCCCTCGCGCGCCGGCTTCACGATCAGGGGCAAACCCAGAGCGGCGATAATCGCGTGCGTATCGCTGTGTGGTTCAATCACGTAGAAATCCGGTGTCGGCAGGCCCGCGCCTAACCAGGCGAGCTTGCTGCGGTATTTGTCCATCGCAATTGCGCAGCCGGTTACACCGGTGCCGGTATAGGGCAGGCCAAGTAGTTCGAGCGCCGCTTGCACCTGACCGTCCTCACCGCCGCGACCGTGTAACGCGATAAAAAACCGGTCGTAAGCGCGATACGCAAGTAGCGCATCGAGGGATCCGGCCCAATCGAGCGCCGTGGCGTCGATGCCGGCCTTACATAGCGCCGTTGTCACGGCCTGACCACTCTTAAGGGAAACTTCTCGTTCGCCCGAACGCCCGCCCATCAGCACACCAACACGACCGGCCACGCGTACCATCTCTGCGAGCTGACGACGATCCAGCGCGCTCACAGATTACCCCGCGCGGCTTCGCCGACAATCAATACTTCGGTTTCCAGCTCGATACCGGTGCGGTCCGCTACTGTGGCGCGCACAAATTCAATCATCTGCTCGATGTCGGCCGCACTGCCAGCACGGTCATTGACGATGAAATTGCCATGCACGGTAGAAACTTCACAGCCACCGATGCGATGACCCTTAAGACCACACTGTTCGATCAATCGACCGGCAAAATCGCCGGGAGGGTTCTTGAATACTGAACCGCACGAGGCTTTGCCAGTCGGCTGGGTGGCACTGCGTTGGGCCAGGACCTCGCGAATACGTTCGTTACCTTCACCGCGCGCTGCATCGGGCAAGGCCAGCTGCGCACCGACAAACCAGCCTGGATGCGGTTGTGTCACGCGACGATAACTGGCGACAAATTCCGCGCGCGGGATGCGTTCAACGCGGCCGGCGCGACTGATGACCTCGGCCCACTCGACAAATTGCCAGATCTCACCACCCAAGGCGCCCGCATTCATGCGCAACGCACCGCCCAGTGTGCCGGGAATGCCCGCCATGAATGCCAGACCGGCCCGATCGGCGGTGGCGGCGGCACGCGCCAAGCGCGCGCACGGCACGCCTGCATCAGCATAAAGATGCGTAGTGTCCGTCCAGTCAAGCCTGGCGAGTTGACCAGTGCTTATGACCGTGCCACGCAGGCCACCATCGCGGATCAGCAGATTGCTCCCCAGACCAATCCAGAACAACGGGTCAACCGCATGGCCAACCAGGAAACGCACCAACTCGTCGCGATCGGCTGGTGCGAAAAAATAATCGGCTGGCCCGCCGCAGCGCCAGCTGCAGTGGCGCGACAGTGGCTCATCGCGACAGTAGTCGCCCCGCCAGATCACTGCGCAGTCGCCGAGCAGCGCGTTCAAGTCAGACACCTTTGTTTGGCGGCAGCACTCATGCGACCAAGGTCTCGGCGATCGCGCCAATATTGCCAGCGCCAAGCAGGGCGACCACGTCACCATCGTGCACGATGTCAGCGAGCACATCGTTGACCGCGCCGAGCTCGGCAACGAAGATCGGATCGATATGACCGCGTGTACGGATCGCCCGCGCCAATGCACGGCCGTCAGCGCCAGCGATCGGCGCTTCACCCGCCGCGTAGACATCGAGCAACATCAACACATCGGCACGTGACAATACGGCGGCAAAATCTTCGAACAGATCGCGGGTGCGGCTGTAGCGATGGGGCTGAAATACCACCACCAGGCGCCGCTCAGGAAACGTGCGGCGGATGGTCTTCAAAACCGCATCGAGCTCTTTGGGATGATGTCCGTAATCATCGACGACGGTCACACAACATGTGCCGATGTTAACGTCGTGATGGATCTGACACCGACGGGCGATACCCTGGAATCCCATCAGTGCGCGCCGCACCGCGTCAAGCTCCACGCCCAACTCCCGCGCAACCGCGATGGACGCCAACGCATTTTGTACGTTGTGTTCACCGGGCAGGTTGAGTACAAATTCTGCCTGCGGCTGGACCGCCTCATCTTTCAGGGTGACACGGAAATGTTCGCGCCCGGCGACGTGACGTAAATCGTAACCACGCACATCCGCATCTTCGTGTACACCGTAGGTAATCACGCGGGCACGAATCTCAGGGATCAACGAAGCCGCCTGGGCGTCATCAAGACACACACAAGCCACACCGTAAAACGGCAGGCGTCGGAAAAATTCGACAAACGTTGCTTTTAAAAGCGCAAAGTCACCGTGATAGGTCGCCATGTGGTCGGCGTCGACATTGGTCAACACTGCTAGCAAGGGATGCAGCAATAAAAAAGATGCATCACTCTCGTCCGCTTCGGCGACCAGGTAACGCCCGGCACCCAGCCGTGCATTGGCATTAATACTCTTGACCAGGCCGCCGACGACAAAGGTTGGATCAAGTCCAGCTTCCCCCAGCACGGCGGCGACCAAACTGGTGGTGGTGGTTTTTCCGTGGGTCCCGGCAATCGCGATACCACGCCGAAAACGCATCAACTCAGCCAACATCTCGGCACGCGGCACCACCGGTATGCGCTGCGCACGTGCCGCCTGCAATTCAACGTTATCCGCCGCGATGGCACTGGAGTAGACCACCACGTCGGCGCCGTCGACATTGCGCGCCGCGTGCACGCCCAGCATCGTAACGCCAGCCGCGCGCAGGTGCTCGGTAACCCGCGACATACTCTGATCGGAGCCCGAGACTTGGTAACCGAGATTCGACAACACTTCAGCAATGCCGCTCATGCCCGAGCCGCCGACCCCGATAAAATGAATACGCTCAACACGATGCATGAGCGTGGCGTGAGGATCATGCATCGGTAAATTCCAGACATTGAGAGGCTACATCGGCGGTCGCGTGGGGACGTGCTCGTGCGCGTGCGCGCTCGGCCATCAAAAGACGCAGCGGCGGGTTGCGCAGTAAAGTTGCGATGTCATGTGCTAATCCTTCCACACTGAGGTTCGCTTCAGGTCTAAGCAACGCGGCAGCGTCCGCAACCAGATACTGCGCATTGGCAGTCTGGTGATCGTCGACCGCAAAAGGATAGGGAATAAGAATTGAAGCCACGCCGCAGGCTGCGATCTCGGCGATGCTGCTGGCACCGGCACGCGCGATAACGAGATCGGCCCATCCATAGGCTGCTGGCATGTCGTCGATATAAGCCAGCGCTGTGGCATCGACGATATTCATTGCTGCGTCGTAGCGCGCCTGGGTCGTGGTTACATCATCAGTGCCGCACTGATGTCGAACGACGATGCCAGCCACACCACAAGCGCCCAACGCGGCGGGCACCAATTCATTTAAGGCACGCGCGCCGCGACTGCCGCCAAATACCAGCACGTTGAAGCGATCCGTTACGCGGCTACGGTCTGCCGGTGGGGCAATGCTGGCAATATCGGCGCGCACCGGATTGCCGGTGGTGATGGCACGCACCTCAGCTTTAAAGCTGCCGGGAAAACCTTCCAGCACGCGTCGTGCAAAATGACTGAGGATACGATTGCTCAATCCGGGCACGGCATTCTGTTCATGGATAATGAGTGGTCGCCGCGTAAGCCACGCGGCGATGCCGCCGGGGCCGCTGACAAAACCGCCCATACCAAGCACTACCTGTGGTTGGATACGGCGCATTGCAACCAGCGCACAATAAATCGCATAGGCGATGCCAAACGGTGCGGCGAGCCAGCGCCACCAACCACGACGACGCAGACCACCGACTGGAATCTCCACCATGGGCACGCCAGCCAACGGCACAAGTCGTGCCTCGATACCGCGTGCGGTGCCCATCCAAAACAAATCAACGTCGCGGGCGCGCAGGGCTGCGGCGACAGCGAGTCCTGGATAGACGTGTCCTCCGGTACCCCCTGCGACGATCATGACTGACTTAGTCATCATCGTATTCCCCGTCGTCCAGTTGGGCTGCGCCGGGTGGTGCCGTGAGGATCTGTGGTGCACTGCCCGCGGCGAGACGGGGCGCGGCGCCCTGGTGGGCCTCGTAACCGGCACGTAAGACCATACCAACGGCACACAAAGTCACCACCAGGTTATTGCTGCCGTAACTTAAAAAGGGCAGCGGCAGACCTTTGGTCGGCAGGATGCCCATATTGACGCCGATATTGACGAAGGCCTGGATACCCACCAATAAACCGATGCCGTAGGTGACATAAGCAGCAAATAACATATTGGCGCGCTCAGCTTGTCCGCCGACGTGGAAGATCCGCCAAATGAGGAATACGAACAGACTTATGACCGTCAGACAGCCGATGAAGCCACCCTCTTCGGCGATGACGGCGAAGACAAAATCGGTATGCACCTCGGGTAAATAAAACAGCTTCTGAACTGAATTACCCAGTCCGACACCAAACCATTCGCCGCGCCCGAAGGCGATCAAGGCTTGCGTCAATTGAAAGCCGGTATTAAAAGGATCTGACCAGGGATCCATGAAGGTCATCAAGCGAGCGAGGCGATAGGGCGCCAGCATGGATAACGCAGCCAGCGCAGTGAGCGCGGCAAACCCCCAGAAAAAGAAACGGATATAAGGCACGCCGGCCAGGAAGAGCATGCCGAGCACGGTCGTGAATATGACGACGGCGGTACCAAAGTCGGGTTCGAGTAACAAAAGACCTGCGATCACCGTGATCATGCCAATGGGCTTGATGAAGCCGACAAAATCACTGCGTACTTGCTTGTTATGTCTGACGAGGTA
>JAYUQF010000125.1:0-5127 GCA_043756885.1 Pseudomonadota bacterium | reverse complement strand
CTTGCGCTGCGATAGTCTGAATGACCTGTATACCCGTTGCACCGGTGCCGATAACGCCAACACGTTTGCCGGCGAAATCAACCGCTTCATGTGGCCATCGCCCGGTGTGGAAGGACAGACCTTTAAATTTTTCGTATTCGGCAATTTCAGGCACCGCAGGCGTAGAAAGCCCGCCGGTCGCCATCACAAGAAACTGCGCGGTGAACTGCTCGCCAGTCGTCGTGACCACGGTCCAGCGAGCGCTTTTTGTGTCGAAGTTGGCCGCATGCACCCGGGTGTTGAACTGGATATCGCGGCGTAGATCGAATTTATCTGCCACATAATTCAAGTAACGCTCGGTTTCTGGCTGGGCGGGAAAGCGCTCGCTCCAGTTCCATTCGTTTAATAGTTCCTCGGAAAACCAGTACTGATAACACTCGGCAGTTGAGTCGCAGCGCGCCCCAGGATAACGATTCCAGTACCAGGTACCTGCAACACCGGTACCGGCTTCGAGTACCCGTGTTCTGAAACCGCGCTCGCGCAGTGTGTGCAATTGATACAGCCCGGACAAACCGGCGCCGACGACGATGACATCTTGATTGGACTGTGCGCCACTCACACAAATACTCCTGCGCTTAATTACTGAACATCCCGCGCTTCGATTCTATATTGAAGCGTGGGCGGGGCATTACAACGGTTAGAAAATTGCAACTGTCGCGCTTTATAGGCAAAGGCCGCGTGTCTTAACCCGCCGCAAGGCTGCGTACGGCGCGGCTCGCGATCACCTTGCCGCTGGCGTAGGCCTCATGATTGGCATCAACGGCGCTGAGCTTGTAGCGGTAGTTCACCATCACACCATAAGCCTGCTGCATGCCATTGGTGCTGGTATCAGCCAGCCAATTAATGCGTTCGACAATAGCGCCGTTGCCAAGATGAAAATGGGCGACACGATCGCCGGTTTTACCTTCTTCATCAACCGTAGTCAGGTAACGCGCTGCCATGCGCAGCACGATTGGGCCAACTACCTTTTCCACTGCTGTTTGCTCCCACCACCGTGGCGTGGCCAGCAGTGCGGTGAGGGTGGCAGCGGCACTGGTCTGTGTCCGCAAGGTCACCAGCTTGATGGCTTCGGCAGGTGTCAACGCGGTATCACCTTCTGCGCGCAAGCGCGCTTCGATATGTCGGCGCAGACCCGGTAGCGGCGAAAGCGTCGCGAATTCTTTGATATTGGGCAGTTCACGTGCGAGTTGATCAGCGACGCGCTTGATCAGGAAATTGCCAAAACTGATACCAGCCAGGCCTTGCTGGCAATTGGAGATGGAATAGAAGATCGCAGTATTGGCCTCACGTGGATCGCTGGTCTCCGCGCGGGCATCGAGCAGACTCTGCACATTGTCGGCCAGCCCGTCGACCAGTGCGACCTCGACAAAGATCAGAGGCTCGTCGGGCATGCGCGGGTGGAAAAAAGCAAAGCAGCGCCGATCAGAGTCAAGACGATTTTTCAGATCGCGCCACGAACGAATTGCATGCACAGCCTCGTAAGCAACCAGGCGTTCGAGCAGCGCCGCCGGCGCTTGCCAGTCGATGCGGACCAAATCGAGGAAGCTGACATCAAACCAGGCGCCGAGTAGCGGGCGTAAATCCTCACCCAACATACGCGCGGCTGCATCGTCGCTGCCCAGGGCCAGTAGCTCGGCGCGCAGATCAACGACAAACTTGACGCCCTGCGGCACGCCAACAAACTCATGCAGCAGCCTGACCGCGGGCGGTTCCAGCGCGCGCCGCAGGCTGCGAAGATTTTCATTTGACGCGCGCCATTGCGCCAGTTTTTCGAGCGCAGCGTCGCGTGACAGGCCGTAGTCATGGGCCAAGGTCAGCAGGAATTTTTGTTTGCCCGCCGCCGACAGCGACAGATAGGTCTGGCCCAGTTCGGCGGCACGTCCGCGGCGCGCGGTTTCACCACCTTTGCCAGTCAGACAGGCATCGATACGGGTTTTCAGACGCGGCAGGTCGTCATCTGGCAGATCGGCGCGTAATGCTGCGCCGACAACCTCGCGCGCGCCGGCTGCAGTTTCGCGAAAGGCCTTACGCAATCGCTCAAGGGTGCGATCAACGGCGCTGGCAAACGGTAGAGTCATAGTTCGAAGTATTGCATACGCATAGATGGCGTTAGCGGGTCCTGACCGGCCTGAAGGTTTCGGCCCGCTCGTCTGCCGCTCACCAGAGGGTTGTTTCGGTTGCGTGACGCAGAGCTTGAGAGGCGCGCGGAACATTGACCATCGTCAGTCCTTGGGCTATGGTCCGGGCCGTTACGTTCAGGTGTCACCGCCCCATTCCGAGGCGGCGATGAAACGGGAAGCACGGTGCGCTGCGCAGCAGCAAAGCCGTCACTGCCTCCGCAACGGTAAGTGGGTGCGCTTTTTGAATATGCCACTGTGCACTGCACGGGAAGGCCAAAAAGCGCGCGATTAGCACCCCACAAGTCCGGAGACCGGCCTGCACATTTCTGTTTGATCCAGTCGCGGAGGGCGACTACCGAACATGCGTGTATGCACTGCCCGTCCACTTCTGCGTTTTTTCTCGGGCCCATGGTCAGCGTTGGCCTTGTGCTTTGCACATATGTGCAGCGCTGGCGAAGTGGCAAGGCTGGAGCTCGATGAGGTGCTGGTTACCGGTAGTCGGGCGCAATCAGCTTGGGCACTGCCACGCAGTGCCGCAGTGATTACCGCCGCTGACATCGAACGTGGAACCTCGTCCAATCTGGTTGATCTGCTGGCTCACGAGGCTAACGTCAATCTGCGCAGTTTTTTTGGCAACGACAAATTTGCCAGCCTCGATATACGGGGCATGGGCGACACCTCGCTCAGTAATGTGCTGGTGCTTATTGACGGCGTAAAGATCAATCCCGACGACCTCAGTGGCGCTGATTTTTCCAGTATTCCCCTTGACCAGATCGAACGCATCGAAGTCATCCGCGGCGCCAATGCTGTGCGCTATGGCAGCGGTGCGGTGGGTGGTGTGATCAACATCCGTACTAAACGCGCCGCGGGTGGCACCCGCGCTTCTGCCAAGATCAATGCCGGCAGTTTTGACAGTTACGGCAGCGCGGTGGCCGCTTCTACCGGCAGCCACGGCGTGTCGCTTGACGTCCGTAGTTCACTAAGTAACTCAGTCGGCTTTCGCGACAACGGGCAATTGTTCAAAAAAGATGGTGCGCTTGAATTGCGTTACCGCGGTATCGAGTGGCTTGATGCTTTTGCCCGCGCTGAAGTGCATCAAGACCGCTATGGCCAACCCGGGCCCGTCACTCGCGTGGATTTTAAACGCTCTTCTCGGGCGCGCCGCAGCACCCATGCCCCTCGGGACCGCGGCGAAACCCTGGACCGACGCTACCATGCTGGCGCCAAGATGGATTTTGGCGCAGCGGGTCGCTTTGAAGGCCTGGTTAATTTTCGCAGCCGCACCAATCCCTTTGTGATTGGCTATCAGCCAGCGCTGAGCGTGCGTGAGCAGGAAAGCACGATTGAGTCAGTCCGTCGTCAGTATCAAGCCAACCATAGCTTGCCCTTTGAATTGTTCGGGCACCGTCACGACTTGGTGATTGGATATGAACGCGAGTCTTCTGACTACGAGCGTCGGGAAAATGGCCGTGCTTATCTGGACAGCAGTCAGAGCCTGATCGGTTCCCTGCAAGATCAGGCCGGTTTCGTCAGTTCCCATTGGACTCTGCCGTACAACTTTGCTTTTGAAACCGGTTATCGACGCGATGCGTTTTCGGTCGCACGGCGCACGGAGAGGCTGCGAGAAATTTGTGCTACACGCTTGGTGGATACGGTTGTGACCATCGAATCTCCGATTGGCTCGGGAAATTTTATCGAAATCACGTTGCCGGATCAGCCGGTGCTGTTCAATTGCCGGGGCCAACTGTCTGCCATAACAGACCAGAACAAAACCTGGTTCAACAATGCCTGGGAAGCGGGGGTGAGCGTTGCACCTACACCTTGGAGCACGGCTTATCTCAGCTATCACCGCAGTTTCCGTAATCCAAACGTTGATGAGTTGACGCTCGCCACCACCGATCTGCGGCCGCAGAGTGGTGAGCATTGGGATCTCGGCCTGCGCCTGCGCAGCGTGCGGGGTTATGAGGCTGCACTATCGCTTTTTGACATGCGCGTTGATGACGAGATCTTCTTTGGTTTTGACGTTGCGAGTGGGCGCGAAGTTAATCGCAATCTCGACCATCGTACGGCACGCCGTGGTGTTGAGCTGGAACTCAAAGGGCAGTTGCACAAGGCCGTGCATGGTTGGGTAAATATGAGTTACATCGACGCCCGGCTGGGGCCAGACAAAACCTTTGTGCCGCTGGTCCCGCGGGAAAAAGTCTCTGCTGGTTTTGATTGGGACATTATCCCTGCTGTAACCCTGTCAGCCTCCTGCACCTCCGTCGGAACGCGTTTCGACGGCAATGATTTTGACAACGCCAGCTTCCACAGGCTCGGCGCTTATCACGTGGTGGATGCCAAACTGCGCTGGCATGCACCGTCTTATGCGCTGTCTTTGGCCGTAAACAACGCGCTCGATGCGGTGTATGCCACCGCCGCTTACAGCGACACGGTATATCCGATGCCATCACGCAGTGTGATGCTCGAATTCTCAATTGAAATCTGACGATCCCCTATCAGGAGTCCCACTCATGACACTACGGATTATCATCCTGTGTGCGTTGTGCATCTTTGGCAGTGCCACTCAGGCCGGGCCTTACGCGCCCGCCGCAGGTCGCACCGGCTCCACCGCCATCGCCAAAAACAGTAAACTCATCAAGGGCTGGGCAACGGGCTATCGCAACTACGCGCCGGGTACTAACGTCGACGCGACCTGGCGAGATCCCACCGAGGCGCTTGGCGCGGCGCAAGGCACCAGCACCGATATCGTGGCCTTGGGCGACGCCGGGCGGATCACCTTAACCTTCAACGGCTCGATATTTAATGGCCCCGGCTGGGACTTCGCGGTATTCGAAAACAGCTTTAACGACACCTTCTTGGAGTTTGCGTTTGTCGAAGTGTCGTCCAACGGGTCGCGCTTTTTCCGCTTCCCGAGTTTTTCCTTCACCCCGCGCGCAATCAGCGCTTTTGGCGCGGTCGATCCCAC
>JAYUQF010000124.1:0-5128 GCA_043756885.1 Pseudomonadota bacterium | reverse complement strand
AAATTAGGATAATCCAGAGATCAGTTACAGGTCACCGCTTGGATAACGCGTGCATGCCCGTCAAGATCAAGTTTTGCGGGATTACCCGCGCCGAGGATGCAATCGCAGCCGCGAACCTGGGCGCCGATGCCATTGGTTTTGTGTTCTATGCATTGAGTCCCCGTTGCATTGGGCTTGCGCAAGCAGTCGACATTGCTCGCCAGTTGCCGCCTTTTTTGTGCAAGGTTGGCCTGTTTGTTAATGCGCCTGCTGCCGAAGTTGATGCGGTAAGTCGTGCTGTCGGGCTTGACGTCGTGCAGTATCATGGCGATGAAACACCCGCCGAATGTGCGCGTTCGCCGCGACCGTGGATTAAAGCCTTCCGCGTGCGCGCGGAATTTAATATTGCGACGCAGTGCGCGCGATACGGCGCTGCCAGCGCGTGGTTGTTCGATAGTTTCGATCAAAAATTGTACGGCGGCAGTGGTAAGGTTTTCGATTGGCGACTGCTTCCCCAGTTCGCTAGACGTCCGATTATTCTTGCCGGTGGCCTGACTGCGGACAATGTGCGTGATGCGATACGGGTGACCTCGCCCTACGCGGTGGATGTAAGTGGTGGTATCGAGGCCGCCAAGGGAATTAAGGATTACCAGAAGATGCAAAGTTTCATCGCCGAGGTAAAGCGCGTTGAACGCTAAACCTAAGATTACCGCGTTGGCCGGCATCGGCCACGAAACGGCGGTGCCCGATAACACTGGGCACTTCGGCCCCTATGGCGGGCGATTTGTGGCTGAAACCCTTATGGGGCCACTGGCCGAACTGGAAGCTGCGTACCACCGTTATCTCGGTGATGCTGAGTTTTTAGCTGAGCTCGATGACGATCTCACCCACTATGTCGGGCGACCGTCACCGCTGTATTACGCCAAACGCTGGTCGCAAGAGCTAGGTGGCGCGCGCATCTATCTGAAGCGCGAAGATTTGAATCACACCGGCGCGCACAAGGTCAACAATACGGTTGGTCAGGCCTTGCTTGCCCAACGCATGGGCAAGATGCGGGTGATCGCCGAGACCGGGGCCGGCCAACACGGTGTGGCGACCGCCACCGTCGCCGCGCGACTGGGTATGCGCTGTTGTGTTTACATGGGCGTCGACGATATCAAGCGGCAGTCCATGAACGTGTTTCGCATGAAAATGCTGGGCGCGGAAGTGGTGGGTGTATCGTCCGGTTCGCGCACCTTGAAAGACGCGCTGAATGAAGCGATGCGCGACTGGGTAAGTAATGTAGACGACACTTTCTACATTATCGGCACGGTCGCCGGCCCACATCCCTATCCGGCCATGGTGCGTGATTTTCAGGCCATCATCGGTCGTGAGGCGCGCGCGCAGTGCCTCGCGCGGGAAGGCCGGCTACCCGACGCCTTGCTCGCCTGCGTGGGTGGTGGTTCAAACGCGATCGGCCTGTTTTACCCATTTATTAACGACGCAGGCGTGCGCTTGATTGGTGTCGAAGCCGGCGGTGATGGCGTTGCTACCGGTCGTCATTCGGCACCATTATCGGCGGGTAGTCCCGGCGTGCTGCACGGCAATCGCACTTACCTTATGCAGGACGAGTGCGGCCAGATACAAGAAACTCATTCGATTTCTGCCGGGCTCGATTATCCCGGCGTCGGGCCCGAGCATGCGTGGCTGAAAGACAGCGGCCGCGCGCAGTATGAAACGGTCACCGATCTGGAAGCGCTTGCCGCATTTCGCCATTTGACCCAGGTCGAAGGCATTATCCCCGCGCTTGAATCGAGTCACGCACTGGCCTTTGCCGGTAAACTGGCACGCGACATGTCGCGTGAGCAGTTCATCGTGGTCAATCTTTCCGGTCGTGGCGACAAAGACATGCATACTGTTGCCACCATCGACGGCATTACGCTGTAAGCGCGTTGTAAACGAGGAACAACATGAGCCGTATCAGTGCCTGCTTCGAACGTCTCGCCACTGGCCGTAATAAAGGGCTGGTGACCTTCATCAGCGCCGGTGATCCCTCGCCCGCAGTCACGCCCGATCTCATGCATGCACTGGTGCGTGGTGGTGCCGACATCATTGAGCTTGGTGTGCCATTTTCTGATCCAATGGCCGATGGCCCGGTGATCCAACGCGCCAGTGAACGGGCGCTGGCAGCCGGCACGACACTCGACGATGTGTTTGTTTGTGTCGCGCGCTTTCGCGAGAAGGACGACACCACCCCCGTTGTTTTGATGGGCTACCTCAACCCTTTCGACCATTGCGGCGCAGCGAGTTTTGGCGCGCGGGCAAAAGCGGCCGGTGTTGATGGCGTACTGGTCGTGGATCTGCCACCCGAAGAAGCACATGACTTCAATCATGCAGTGAAGGCGGCCGGCATCGATCAAGTATTCCTGGTGGCACCCAATACCAGCAGTGCACGTATCAGCATGATCTGCGCCTACGCTTCGGGCTTCGTGTATTTCGTCGCGGTCAAGGGTGTGACCGGGGGCAAAGCGGTTGACGTCGAACTCATTAACCAGCGTATCGCTGAGACACGACGCTTGGCCAGTCTGCCTGTCGGTATCGGCTTTGGTATTCGAACGGCGCAATCTGCGGCGCTTGCGGCGGGTAGTGCCGATGCCATCATCGTCGGCAGCGTTCTGGTCGAAATTATCGAAAGCAATGGCGACAACCCCAAGCTGGCCGCAACGGCCCTGGAAGCTTTTGTGCGAACGTTGCGGGTCGCGATCAATGATCGGGCGACCGCGGCATGAGCGGCGACGGCAAATTGAGTTGGTTCAAGCGGTTATTGCCAGCCAGCATCCGCACCGAAGGATCGGTTAAACGCTCAATCCCAGAAGGTCTGTGGACCAGTTGTCCTGAATGCAAAGCGGTTCTGTATCGCGCAGAACTTGAGCGCAATTTCGACGTGTGCGTGAAGTGCACTCACCATATGCGCCTGCCCGCGCGTCGCCGTCTGCTGCGTTTCCTCGACAACGACGGACCAAAAGAACTGGCCACTGGCGTCGGCCCGGTGGACTTTCTTAAGTTCAAAGACAGCAAGCGATATAAAGATCGCATCGTTGCCGCGCAGAAAGAAACCGGTGAGATAGATGCTTTGTTGGTGATGGAAGGACGCGTGCTCGGCATCGCCTTGGTGGCGTCTGCTTTTGAATTTCAGTTCATGGCGGGCTCGATGGGATCGGTAGTAGGCGAGCGTTTTGTACGTGGCGTGCGTCGCTGCCTGGAAGCGCGCTTGCCCTTCGTATGCTTTACGGCCAGTGGTGGTGCGCGTATGCAGGAAGCGCTGGTATCGCTTATGCAAATGGCCAAAACCAGTAGCGCTATTGCTGAAATGCGTGAGGCCCGTCTGCCCTATATCGTAGTGCTTACCGATCCGACGACCGGTGGAGTATCTGCCAGTCTGGCTATGCTCGGTGACGTCATCCTCGCGGAACCCAATGCATTGATCGGTTTTGCCGGACCGCGCGTGATCGAACAAACGGTGCGTCAGGTTCTACCTGAAGGCTTCCAACGTAGCGAATTTTTACTCGAACACGGCACCGTCGATATGATTGTTGACCGACGGGAGATGCGGCAAACCATCGCCTCACTGCTCGCTGTGTTTACCCACCAGGCTTCTCCTGTCGGCACGGCGTTCGCCGCTGAGCGCAACCTGCCTACGGCACCAGCCCGCGCCTGATGGCGGTGCACGGGCGCGAAGTGCTGTCCGCGCTGGTGCCGGCCGCGGCGGCACCGCTTAGTGAGTGGCTGGCGTGGTTGGAGGCCGGACGCGGCGAGCATATTGATCTCGGTCTCGAGCGCTGCACGGAAGTTGCAACCCGGCTCGCGCTGGCGCACCCGGCGCCGATTGTTGTCACCGTAGCCGGCACCAACGGCAAGGGCTCAAGTGTCGCGCTGCTAGCGAGCATCTGGGCCAGTGCCGGTTATCGTGTGGGCGCTTATACCTCGCCGCATCTGTCGTGCTACAACGAGCGCATACGGATAGATGGTGTTGCGGTTGACGATGCGCGCATAAGCCACGCGTTTGCGCGCGTCGAAGCGGCGCGCGGCAGTGTTGCATTGACATATTTCGAATTTGGCACGCTGGCGGCATTGAGTATCTTTGCCGAGAGCGCACTGGATGTTGTGATCCTTGAAGTGGGGCTCGGTGGCCGCCTAGACGCCGTCAACATTATTGATGCCGATGTGGCGCTGATTGCCGCCATCGGCCTTGACCACGAGGAGTGGTTGGGCGACACCCGCGAAAAAATCGCGACTGAAAAGGCCGGCATCATGCGCGCAGGCCGGGTGGCGGTATGCTCCGACCACGACCTGCCGCAAACCATGCTCGAACACGCCAAAGCCTGTGGCGCGTTGCCCGCGGTGTTGGGCGTCGATTATGGATTTGAGGATGAAGGCCCGCACTGGACGTGGTGGTCGGGACAGCAAATTATCGAAAACCTGCCCTACCCGGCGCTGAGCGGGGCCCATCAATTGCGTAACGCAGCTGGCGTGTTGAAGGTCATCGATACCTTGTTACCTCGTTTGCCGGTTGCTGTTGAGCACATTGCTCAAGGCTTGAGCAGCGTGGTATTGCCCGGTCGCTTTCACCGGATCATGGGCGCGGTCGAATACGTTATCGATGTGGCGCACAATCCACAGGCCGCAGAGATCTTCATTGCAACCCTCGCGACGATGCCGCCGGCAGCGCGTACCCACGCTCTGATCGGTATGCTCAAAACCAAAAATCACCGTGGTTTTTTGGCGCCCTTGCTGGGCCACGTACAGAGCTGGCATTTTGCGACGCTGGGTGGTGCGAACGGCGCAAGCGCAGAGGCGTTAGCCCATTGTTTGCGCGAGCTCGCACCGCGCGCCGTAGCGCGGTGCCACGCAAATGTCGACGCGGCCCATCACGCAGTATTGGCTGAGGTGCAGCCGGGCGATCGGGTGCTGGTACTCGGTTCATTCTTGACCGTTGGCGCGATGTTCGAGCAGCTTGTGTTTAACCAGGCGACTCCATGATGGACAGGCAGCTCAAACAACGGGTCGTGGGTGCCGGACTCCTGGTCGCGTTTGGCGTGATATTTATTCCGATTTTTCTCGACAATGGCGACGTCGAATCACCCGTGCCGCCCTCCATGAATATCCCACC
>JAYUQF010000123.1:0-14916 GCA_043756885.1 Pseudomonadota bacterium | reverse complement strand
CTTCGCGGGTAACCTCCATGCATCTCGCCGCGCTCACTTGCTCGTCAACGACAACCGCAAGGTCGCGACGGACCGCAGGAAACTTGGATATCGGTTGGAACTGAGCGCCGTCAGCGAAACTTAAGATGTCGCAACTAATCTGGAAAAGAAACAAAGGCTTATCAAATCCCAATTGAGCCCCAATAGTCGGATGTAATGCCCCCACGTGGCCCAGCGTTAGGCCATTACGAACAATTGCGGCGGTCTGGCCTCGCTGCAACGCTGGATAGATGACCGGGTGAAATGTAACTTTACCTTGATGCAAAGTCTGCAATAGAGATTCAATATCCTGTTTTATATCGTAGAAATCTGTTTCTCGGGCGGAGTCTGTCCACTGCGTACGGACTGCAGTGCCCGTGCGTAGTCCAGCAATCTGATTGGTTTGGTGCAGTGTCGTCTCGTCCTGTTTAAATACCATCCCCAGTTCGAATAGCCGGATATCGTCGACTTGACGATTACGATTGTGCAAGGCGGCCGAAACTAGACCCGGCCACAAGGACCGTCGCAAGACTGACATTTCGCGGGAAATAGGGTTGGCCAGTCTCACCGATTCGACGTCCGGTTCGAAGGTTATTGCTAGCGTCGGATCTATAAAGCTGTAGGTGATCGCTTCAAAAAAGCCCCGGGCACTGAGGATGCTCCGTGCCAGCACTTCGAGCGGCGTTACGCAATCCCCTAGCGCGGGTGTGCTCACCATCCTTGGCAGGCGCGCAGGAATAGCGTCGTAGCCGCGGATCCGCGCGATTTCTTCCACCAAATCGGCTTCGATGCTTACATCAAAGCGAAAAGCCGGAACCTCGACCCGCCAAGGGATGACGCTGGCGTCGACTTTCATTTCCAGACTGCTGAGGATTTGCAGCACGTCTAGATCCGGAACAGTAATACCGAGTAGACGCTCGACGGCGCTCGGTCTAAAACTGACTTGAACAGGCGCGCGCTGGACATCGTCACCACGTGTCACTGTGCAGGGGCCCGGTGCGCCGCCGCAAATCTCAAGAATCAATCCCGTCGCGCGTTCGATTGCCCGCGTCTGCGCGGTAGGATCTACTCCTCGCTCAAATCGCTGCGAAGCGTCGGTGTGCAACCGGTAACGCCGCGCTGCGCCCGCCAGTCGCACTGGCTCAAAAAACGCGCTCTCCAAAAATACGCTTGAAGTTTCACTGGATACCGCGGTGCTGGCGCCTCCCATGATACCTGCGAGGGCGATCGGTCCACTGGCGTCGGTGATGAGGGCGCTGCCTTCGACGAGCTCTATCTCGCTGTCATCGAGCAGCGAGATTCGCTCGCCCGACCTCGCCTCGCGCACCACGATTGGCTCGGACAATTTGTCCAAATCAAAAGCATGCATAGGCTGTCCGAGTTCAAGCATCACGTAGTTTGTTACGTCAACCACAGGGTGGATGCAGCGCACTCCCGACCGTCGCAGCCGTTCGCTCATCCACAGCGGCGTTCGAGCTCGCGGATTGAGACCGGAGATGACTCGCCCCGCATACACCGAGCAAGTCTCTGGCGCAGAGAGCTTAACGATCAGCTGCTGCGCGGTCACCGCTGGCACGGGTAAAACTGCGCAGGATTTCAAGGACCCACCGTGGAGCGCGGCAAGATCACGCGCTACACCGCTAACGCAAAAACAATCCCCACGGTTCGGCGTAATGTTGACGTCGAGAACAACATCGTCGAGCCGCAGTAGATCCCAGAGCGCGACCGCTACAGTTGCGTCATCGGGCAATTCCAAAATCCCAGCGGCGTCGTCTCCCAGACCCAGCTCGTTTGCTGAGCACAACATGCCGGCCGACTCGACGCCGCGGATATTGTTTCGCGTCAGTGTCTGTGGACCTGGGATCTGCGCTCCTGGCGGCGCATAGGCCGTTTTCAGGCCAACGCGAACATTAGGCGCACCGCAGACGACTTGGTGCTTGACGCATCCGTCGAATACCTCGCAAACCGTCAAATGCGCTGCATCTGGATGACAAGAAACGGCGTGAATTTGCGCAACCACAACACCAGTGAAAGCTGGAGCGGCAGGTATCAGCCCGTCGACTTCCAAGCCGGCTAGGGTCAGACGTTCCGCGAGCGCGGCCGTACCAACCGGCGGATCGAACCATTCACGTAACCATCGTTCGCTGAGTTTCATCAGGGAATTCCAGAGCCGACGTTATTGTCAGGCGAACTGACGGAGAAACTGAATATCGTTCTCGAAGAACAATCTCAAGTCCGAAATTCCATGCCGCAACATCGCTAAGCGTTCGACGCCGAGACCAAAAGCGAAACCCGTAAATTGTTCTGCGTCGATGCCAACCTTGCTCAGTACGCTCGGATGTACCATGCCGCAGCCCATCACCTCCAACCAGTTGCTGATGCCATGTTTGGAGTCCAGCATGATGTCAACTTCCATTGATGGTTCGGTGAACGGGAAATAGGAAGGCCGATACCGAATCTTGAGGTCATCCCGGGCAAAAAACGTCTTCAGGAACATGTCCAGGGTGCCCTTCAGGTCTGCCATCGTTACCCCCTCGTCAATACACAGGCCTTCCACCTGGTGAAACATCGGGGAATGAGTCTGATCGTAGTCACAGCGGTAAACACGCCCGGGCGCGATGATACGTAGCGGCGGTGGCTGATCCTTCATCACCCGAATCTGCACCGGTGAGGTGTGGGTTCGCAGCAAACGCCCATCATCAAGGTAGAACGTATCGTGCATCGCACGCGCCGGGTGATGAGCGGGGATATTGAGGGCTTCGAAATTGTGGAAATCGTCTTCAACTTCCGGGCCCCGTGCAACACTGAAACCGGCGTGCCCGAAAATGGTTTGGATACGTGCGATGACCATGCTCACCGGATGAATGCCGCCACTTTCTGTGCCTCTCCCAGGCAGGGTGACGTCGATCTCCTCAGTGCGCAGCCGTTCGTCAAGCCGGGCGGCCTCCAGCATTAACCGGCGCTGCTCAAGCTGCTCGCTGACCAGCTGCTTTGCGTCGTTTATAGCTTGCCCAGCGGCTGGACGTTGCTCGACGGGCAAACCACCGAGGCTTTTCAACAACGCGGTGATATGACCCTTTTTGCCGAGGTAACGGACGCGCAAATCGTCGAGGGCACCGAGATCGGTCGCTGCTGCGAGCGCTAAGCTCGCTTCTTGCACAATGGCTTCGATATCGCTCATGCCAGGAGGCTGCGCAGGCTGTAAGAAAAAAGGGGAAAGGTTCTACCTTTCCCCGCATCGGGACTTGTCGCGCTTGGCCCGTTTAGGCGGCCAGGGCGACTTTAGAACGTTCCGCCAAGGCGCTGAACGCCGTCAGATCGTGGACAGCGAGATCGGCTAGCACCTTGCGGTCGACCTCAATTCCAGCGCGCGCCAAACCATTGATGAAGCGCGAGTAGCTAAGCCCGAATCCACGCGCCGCGGCGTTGATTCGCACTATCCAAAGCGCGCGGAACTGACGTTTGCGCTGACGGCGATCACGGTATGCATACTGTCCCGCCTTAATTACCGCCTGCTTGGCAACGCGGTAAACATTTTTGCGCCGCCCCCGGTAACCCTTGGCCAGCTCGATTATTTTTTTGTGCCGGGCATGCGCCTGAACACCACGCTTGACTCGTGCCATTGCTAATAAATCCTTCGCTCTACCTTCTTACAGCCCAGGCAACATCTGTCGCACGGACGCCTCATCGGCATGTGCAATCAGAGCGCCGTGACGTAGCTGGCGCTTACGCTTTGGGCTCTTTTTCGTCAGGATATGACGTTTAAATGATTGCCTGCGCTTGATTCGACCGCTGCCGGTTTTTGTAAACCGTTTGGCGGCGCCGCGATTGCTCTTAATTTTCGGCATCTATCGATACTCCACTGCCCGTCAACTTCGTTTCGGCGCGATGACCATGACCATCTGGCGCCCTTCGAGCTTCGGGAATTGCTCTACGTTTCCTAACTGCCCGAGGTCACTCTCAACCCGTTGCAGCATCTGTGCGCCTAATTCTTGATGCGCCATTTCACGGCCGCGGAAGCGCAAAGTAACCTTCACTTTGTCGCCTGATTCGAGAAACCGCTTGAGATTACGGAGTTTGATCAGGTAATCGCCCTCGTCTGTGCCTGGTCGGAATTTGATTTCCTTGACCTGGATTTGTTTTTGCTTGCGCTTGGCAGCATGGCGCTTTTTGTTCACATCGAACAAAAACTTGCCAAAATCCATCACTCGACAGACAGGCGGCTCAGCAGTTGGGACGATCTCAACTAAGTCGAGTTCGTGGGTTTCTGCTTCACGCCTCGCAGCTTCGATTGCAACGATTCCGAGATTCTCTCCATCCGCGCCTATCAGGCGTACTTGCGGACAGCTAATATCTCCGTTTACCCGGTTCTTCTTGTCGGCGGCTATACCTCATTCCTCCAAAATACTTTGGCCCCGCTGCGCAACTTCCCTGCGGAGCCGATCGATGAACTGTTCTACTGACATTTCACCCAGATCAGCGCCGCTTTGCGCGCGCACGGCCACGGTTCTATTGCCCAACTCACGCTCGCCTATAACGAGCAGATAGGGAATGCGCTGCAGAGTGTGCTCGCGGATTTTAAGCCCGATCTTCTCGTTTCTCAAGTCCGCATCGCATCGGAATCCTTGATTTTTCAGGATTTCCGCAACTTCTGAAGCCCACGAGCCATGATGTTCGGTAATACAGAGCGCGATTGCCTGTATTGGCGCCAGCCAAGCCGGGAAGCGCCCGGCATGATGTTCGATCAGAATGCCTATGAATCGCTCCATCGAGCCAAGAATGGCTCGGTGGATCATGACGGGTACGTGACGCTCGCCATCTTCCCCCACAAATTTCGCACCCAATCGCTCCGGCATGGAGAAATCGACTTGCACCGTGCCGCATTGCCAGCCACGGCCTAGGCAATCCTTCAGTGTGAACTCAATTTTGGGCCCGTAAAACGCGCCCTCTCCAGGCTGGACACGGAAGTGAATGCCCTTATTCGTCAACGCTAGTTCCAGTGCATGTTCAGCCTTGTCCCAGAGCGCGTCCGCACCTACCCGCTGCGCCGGACGTAGTGACAGCGCGACTTCGATGTCGCTGAAACCGAAGGCCTCATACACGGCGTAAGTCATATCGATGAGACGACTCACTTCAGATTGCAGGTCCCGCTCGGCGCAAAAAATATGAGCGTCATCCTGGGTAAAGCGGCGTGCCCGCATCAGACCATGCAAGGTGCCGGAGGGCTCGTTTCGGTGCACGATGCCGAATTCCGCGATCCTGAAAGGCAGATCACGATAGCTGCGCAGTCCGTTGTTGAAGATCTGAACGTGTCCCGGACAATTCATCGGCTTGACCGCATACTCACGGTTTTCCGAGCTTGTCGCAAAAATCATGTCGTGGAATTTGTCCCAGTGACCGGACTTTTCCCACAGCGAACGATCTAATACCTGCGGCGTATGGACCTCCCGGTATTGGGCGTAACAAACGTCGCGGATATAGCGTTCCACGAGTCGATAAAGCGTCCAACCCTTTTCGTGCCAGAACACCATGCCAGGCGCTTCTTCCTGGAAATGGAAAAGATCGAGACTGCGACCGAGCTTGCGGTGGTCGCGCTTTTCCGCCTCCTCGATGCGCTTGAGATACGCAGCGAGATCCTTCTTGTCGGCCCAGGACGTGCCGTAAATACGCTGCAGGACTTCATTATTCTGATCGCCACGCCAGAAGGCGCCTGCGAGCTTGGTGAGCTTGAAGGCTTTGAGGCGGCCAGTGCTGGGGACATGCGGCCCCCGGCAGAGGTCTACAAAGTCGCCCTGCGAATACAACGAAATCTCTTGCTCAGGCGGAATTGAAGCAATGATTTCAGCTTTGTATAGCTCGCCCATACCCTTAAAGAATTCGACCGCCGCATCGCGGGCCATCACGCGACGCTCAACAGCCAAATCCGCTTCGGCCAATTCTTCCATGCGCTTTTCAATGCGCACAAGATCGTCCGGGGTAAATGAGCGTTCGTAGGCGAAATCGTAATAAAAGCCATCTTCCACTACCGGGCCGATGGTGACCTGCGCGCTTGGATAAAGCTGCTTGACCGCATGCGCCAACAAATGCGCGGTGCTATGGCGAATGATTTCAACACCGGCTTCGTCTTTGGACGTAATGATGGACAGTGAGCAGTCTTGCTCGAGCAGATAAGACGTATCAACCTCGCGACCATCCACTCGCCCGCCGAGCGCGGCCTTAGCCAAGCCCGCACCGATAGCGGCCGCGACCGCGGCCACGGTCACAGGTGCATCGAAGCTTTTTATGTTTCCGTCGGGAAGAGTAATTGCGGGCATGTATTGTATTTCCGTGGCCTGTACGAGCGGCCATCGAATGGGCAGATGGAGAATTGCGCGGCCGTGCGGTCAATGCGCGGGCTGCTAAACTTCCTACCGATTGGATTTGGTAGGCGCGATTGGATTCGAACCAACGACCCCCACCATGTCAAGGTGGTGCTCTAACCAACTGAGCTACGCGCCTGTCGTTTCTTCTGCGCCAGGGTAACAAGGCGGGACGCTGCTTGTCCTGCCATGCACGCGCCAGCGAAGGAGGCGGAGAATACACAAAATGCGGGCCTGTCACCAGCTGCCGCAACGGGCGCTACGCGCGCCTCGCTACCTTCTTATTCGGCGGTTTAGGCAGGCATATCCAGGAGCTCGCGCTTGATGCTCGATATCTCATCACGCAGCCGTGCTGCGTCCTCGAATTCCAGATCACGCGCATGACGGTACATCCGCTCTTCAAGTTGTTTGAGCCTCTTCATGACTGCTTCTGAGCTCAAGCCCGCGTAGGGTGCGCGCGCCTCGGCGGCACGTTGTTGTCCGCGCCGCGGTTGGCCAGAAGCCGGTCCATAGGCACCCTCCATCACGTCAACGACCTGCTTTGTGATGCCAATCGGCGTGATGTTGTGCGCAAGGTTGTAGGCGATCTGCACGACGCGACGCCGCTCCATTTCGTCCATTGCACGGCGCATTGAGCCCGTTACGTTGTCCGCATACATAATCGCCCGACCGCCAATATTGCGCGCGGCACGCCCGACGGTCTGGATCAGGGACCGATCAGAACGCAGGAAACCCTCTTTGTCTGCATCCAGGATTGCGACCAGCGACACCTCCGGCAAATCCAGCCCTTCACGCAACAGATTGATACCCACCAGCACATCGAACTCGCCCAGCCGCAGGTCGCGCAGAATTTCAACACGCTCAACCGTGTCGATATCCGAGTGCAAATAGCGGACGCGAACGCCATGCTCGCTGAGATAGTCGGTTAGGTCTTCGGACATGCGTTTGGTCAGGGTGGTAACCAATACGCGCTCATTGCGTGCGGCGCAGACGTTAATTTCAGACAACAAATCATCGACCTGAGTGCCCGCCGGCCGCACTTCTACCGGCGGATCGATGAGACCTGTCGGCCTGACTACCAACTCAACGACCCTGCCGGCGTTTTTTCCCTCATAAGCGCCAGGGGTTGCCGAGACAAAAATCATTGGCGGCGCAAGTTGCTCCCATTCTTCGAAACGCAAGGGCCGATTGTCGAGCGCTGACGGCAACCGAAAGCCGTACTCAACAAGATTCTCCTTGCGCGATCGATCACCTCGATACATGGCGCCCAGCTGCGGAATGGTGACGTGGCTCTCGTCGATAACCAGCAGTGCATTCTTGGGCAGGTACTCAAATAATGTAGCCGGCGCCTCCCCCGCTGCCCGGCCCGACAGATGGCGACTGTAATTCTCGATGCCGTTGCAGTAGCCCAGCTCCACCATCATTTCCAAATCGAACCGTGTGCGCTGCTCGAGGCGCTGCACTTCCACCAGCTTATTTAATGAGCGCAGCTGTTCGAGCCTATCCTTCAACTCGATCTTGATGGTCTCAACGGCGCGCAATACCGTCTCTCTCGTGGTGACGTAGTGAGACTTAGGGTAGATGGTGTAGCGCGGTAGTTTTCTCACCACCTCGCCAGTAAGAGGATCAAATAACGAGAGGTTTTCGACTTCATCGTCGAACAGTTCAACCCGCAGCGCGTCACGTTCCGACTCTGCCGGGTAGATGTCGATAACCTCGCCACGCACTCGGTAAGTGCCGCGTTCCAAGACCACATCATTACGTTTGTATTGCAGAGCGGTCAGACGCCGCAGAATAGAGCGCTGATCGATCATGTCGCCACGACGCAGGTGTAGCACCATGGAATGATATTCGTCGGGTTCACCGAGACCGTAGATGGCCGATACCGTCGCAACGATGATTGTATCGGACCGTTCGAGCATGGCTTTGGTCGCCGACAAACGCATCTGCTCGATGTGTTCGTTGATTGAAGAGTCTTTTTCGATATAGGTGTCCGAAGCTGGCACATAAGCCTCGGGCTGGTAGTAGTCGTAGTAGGAAACGAAATATTCGACAGAATTTTGCGGGAAAAAATCGCGCATCTCGCCGTATAACTGCGCCGCCAGCGTTTTATTCGGCGCCATGATCAGGGTTGGACGTTGTACCGTCTGAATAACATTGGCGATGGTGAAGGTCTTGCCAGAGCCCGTAACGCCAAGCAGGGTCTGATGGTAGAGCCCCGCATCAATGCCTTCGAGCAGTGCCGAAATAGCCTGCGGTTGCCCGCCCGCAGGTGCAAAATCGGATACGAGTTCGAACTTGCGGCTGGGCGGGCGTTCGTCGGTATTGCTCATCGGGCAGACTGCTTGCGGGGTCGCGATCGTCCGGTATAGTACACGACCCTTCGCCAGCTAAATCAGCACATGCCAGGAGCTTCGTCCCTTTGGACGTAAAACCCTCACATCGCGCCACGAGTGTCAGAATCTCGCCGACGCTCGCAGTCGCTGCTCATGCCGCCGACTTGCAACGTAGCGGTCGTAACATTCTCAATCTCGCCGCCGGGCAGTCCGATTTTGATACTCCGGATCACGTCAAAGCCGCGGCTGCGGACGCCATCAACGTCGGTTTCACCAATTACACCGAAGTCGACGGCACGCCTGATTTAAAAGCAGCCGTCATCCAAAAATTCGAACGTGACAATGCGCTGCATTTCAAGCCGGAGAACATCCTTATCTCCTGCGGCTGCAAGCATAGTCTGTTCAATCTCATGCAGGCCCTGCTCAATGAAGACGACGAAGTCATCATTCCGGCTCCCTACTGGGTCTCCTATCCGGATATGGCCCGCCTGGCCGGTGCCGACCCGGTAATCGTCCGAACTAAATTCAAACAAGGTTTCAAGATTACGCCTGACTTGTTGCGGGGCGCCCTCGGGCCTCGCTCGCGTCTGTTGATTCTGAACAGTCCGGCCAATCCCAGCGGTGCGGTTTACGCTCGCGCAGAGCTCGCAGCGCTCGGTCACGTGCTCGCGGACTTTCCGGAAGTGATCGTGGTTAGCGATGACATTTTTGAGCACATCGTGTGGGCGCGCGAACCGTTTGCCAATATCTTGAATGCGGCACCACGCCTTCACGAGCGCACGGTGGTCGTCAATGGCCTGTCAAAAGCCTACGGCATGGCCAATTGGCGTATTGGTTATGCAGCCGGCCCCGCGTCGCTGATTGCGGCGATGAAAAAAATCCAGTCGCAAAGCACCTCAAGTCCGTCTTCGGTAGCGCAAGCTGCGGCAATGGCAGCCCTGCGCGGCGACCGCAGTTTTCTGCTTGATCAATGCTCGAACTTTAAACAACGTCACGATTTTTTGCTAAGCGAGCTCGGCTTAATAAACGGCGTTACAGCACAGCCCGCCGAGGGTAGTTTTTTCGTCTTTGCCGATTTCAGCGGCGTCATCGCGCGGCGCGACGAATTTGAAGACGACGTGGGACTGGCCGAGTACTTGCTCGAACAGGCCGAAATAGCGGTGGTCCCCGGCGCGGCGTTTGGTGTGCCAGATTACCTGCGCCTGTCGACGGCCAACAATATGGACACGCTCATGGAAGCGATGACTCGTATGCGCAAAGCGCTTGCGTAGCAGCGATACAATTTGACCCATGCCCGTGTAGGTCAGTACCATACGGCGCTCTCCAATTCCCCGGTAGCTCAGTCGGTAGAGCGGGTGACTGTTAATCACTAGGTCGGCGGTTCGAGCCCGTCCCGGGGAGCCAATAAAAACAGCAGGTTAAGGATAGTCGATAAGGCCTTTCAGAATATTTTCACAAAATAAACAGAGGCCGATCACAATATACAGTAGTTTTGGTTGTCGCTTTTCGGCCCGTCAATTAACGCGCCGTATCGATACGCCAATTTAATTGTGGCGCCTATTAGGTGGGACGATATTTGCCGACTATGATTAGTGGATGCGAACCCTCGCCCTGACCGCTCTCCTACTCGCCTTGGCATGGCGCACCGAGACGTTCCAGGCCTGGGCGTTCCCTGAGCGGTATTACGACGCCAGGGTGCTGACGTTGGCTGACAACATCGCTTTCCAGCGGGCGATGATCAGGGACAGCCAGGACGAGCTGACGTCATTGATGGCGGTGAGTACGCCAGAAGAAGCCGCAGTCTATCAAACGCTGCACCGGGGTATAGAGGAAGACATCCGCGCGGCGCAGGACATGATTCAGTACTACCAGTCAGATCTCGATCTGGTCCGGGCAACCCTATCGGAGCTCAGGAGCCACTTCTGATTCCTTTTTGTAGGTGTCGAGGTCGGACTTCATTCGTTGGACCTTCGCTTTGTAGTCGGCCACCAATTCATCACGAGTATTTTCGCCCAGCGACTTATCCTTAGCGATCGACCGCATGAGCGACACAGTCTTTGAGATCTCGTAGTTCTTGAATTGGATGTTCCGCGATCGTGACTTCTCAGGCTCAATAGGGTAGGTGTTTATGCCCGCCAGTCTTGCCATGGCCTGGGGCAGGGTGTTGCGCGGCTCTCCACGCTTGTCCGTGGCGCCTGTGACGGCCTCATAGATGTGGCCTGCAGCCCCCTTGTATGTAGCGTGGTCATGGAACGGCGGGATACCGACGAGCCAGCCAGGCATCGCCATGCCGTAGAGGTAGGTGAGCATGGCACTCAACTTCTCGCCGGCCGTCATGTGCTCGTCCATGATTTCATTACCGGTGAACGAGTCACGGCCGGTCTTGATGGCGGACAGCAGATCAGGGATGGGCCCACCCAACAGGCCGCTGCCTGTGAAGGCCTTGCCCAACTTGTCTGTCTCACCCTTGGTCACCAGATCTTTGACGGCCAGGCCCATCGACTTGGCTATCTCGGTCCAGTAGGTCCAAGGGAAGAAGTAGCCCATATCCACGAACTGCCAGCGGCCATGTTCATCCTTAACCGGCAGCATCATGGCGTGGCCGCGCTCTTGGAGAAAGTCTGGCAAGGCCTTCTTCAATCGCTCGATATCGTCATCGTCGGCGCCGGTCAGGGACTGCACCAGCATGCTCGATGCGTAGAACAGCCCTGCGTAGGGCAGGAACCGCCACGGTGCCGTTATCGCTACCTCAAGGATCCGAGGCAACACCTTGATGGCGAAGGTCAGGAACGGTGCCCCAATGGGGGCGCTACGAAGGTAGCGGACGTTCTGTCCCACCAGCGAGTAGTCGAACAGCCACTCTTGTGCGGACAGGGCGGCATCGGCCTCGGACTTGCCCTCTCGCTCGACGCTATCCATGATCTTGACAACCTTGCCCAACATTTCGCTGGCCTGGTAGATGTCTCCTGTCCAGTCCATGAACCGCCCGAAGTAGTCCTTCATCTGCGCTACGCTGAAACGTCCTTTCATGCGGGCCAGGTAGTTCGTGGTCTCGCGTTCGATACGCTGCATCTCCTGTGCGGCGAAGGTCGATTCTGTGACCCCGTATTTCACGCCTATCTGATAGAACCGGCCCTTGGTCCTAACCTCCTTCGCTGCCCGGGCGATGAGGAACGGCAATTTGTGCATCGGCACACCAGACAGGTGCAACAGCACCATGTTTGAAATGACGTTGCGGATCTGCGCGGGAGGGTTTGCGGCGACCTTGCTCCACTTCCAAAGACCTGTGACCTTGCTGCCTACCCCGCCGTACCCCAGTACTTTCTCGGCCAGGGCTGCATCCTTTGACACGACCCGGCCCACGCCAACGATGTCCTCGTAGATGTCCCTGACCACGATGAGACCTCGAACCGCGCCGTAGCGGCTGCTGTTCGGCACTTGCTTGTATCCGTCAGGCACTTGGTCTGCCGATATCCCGGCCTCTGACAGCGCCGCATCGGCGGTCTCGTCCATTTCAGCGGCGAGGCGAATAGCATCCTCGCGGTTGGTGCCGCGGTAGTGCTGAGCGCGCTCACGCAGGCTCGTGGCTTCTGATTTCAGCCAGTAGGGAGTGACGGTGCGTGGCTTCTGGAAACCAGGCATCTTCCACTGGACAGTCTGTCCAGGGAGCACCCACGCATCATTCTGAGCAATTTTACTCAGCCAATTGAGTATTGCGAGATCTCGCAAGGGAATGCCCAGCGCGCGTGACGCCAGGAAAGCCGGGTCTTTGATTTCACCCAGCACAATGTCGCGGTATTCCTGGGGTAGGTTTTCATCCCGGCTCTTGGCATAGCCTTGTGCGCTGAGCGTCTTGCCCGCGCCAACGGCCGCCACAGCTTTATCGCCCAGTAGATAGGCGAGGTACACCCGCGGCAGGTAACGACCTTCGTATTTGTCGAACGACTCCTGCGGAATGATGCCGTGCGTCACGAGGGCCCGGCCGGTCTGCTCGATCATGCCTTTCACCTGGGTCGCCTGTGCCTTGAGTAAGGGACTTACCCCTTGCAAGGACCCTTGAGTATCGGTCAGGTAGGCATACACCTTCTCGCCGTCAGCGTCAGACAGTTTGCGGAACATGTCGTAGATGCGGCGGGCTTCCTGCTGCGACTGGGCTATGCGGCCCAGCGTGAGGTAGCGTGACGTCAGGTACTCGGTACGACCCACCATGGTGGCGAGGGGCGTGACCTTTGCGTCAATGGCCGCCACCGCTGCGCGAGCGCGATCGCCCAAGTTCAAGCGTTTCTTGATGGCGGGGCTATTGATGGCAGTCGCAATATCGTCGGCTACGCGCCGCGCGAACCGGATGTCGGACTCGTTCGGGTCGCGCGCTGCAAATCGTGTCCCATCCGTCCGTCCACCAGCCCCGGCCGCCGCACCTCGCGCCAGCTCGACCAGCGAGTCTGCGTCCATTGCCTTGACGAACCCCTTGCCGATGAGCCACGCACGCAGCTTGGCCAGCACACGCTTGACCAGCGATAGCTGATGGTTTGCTCTGTCGGTAATCAGCCACGCAAGGGTTTCTTCATCGACGTGGACCGGGTTGGTTCCGCGAGGCACCATCTTGCTGGCAGCGGACCAGGCCTTGCCTAGATCACCCTTTGCCACTTTGACTTCGGAAATTACCGAGTCGAACAACTCCTGGCCCAACATCGTCCGCATGCCATAGTGCACGCCGACCTCGTGCAGGAAGATGGCGTAGGCGTCTTCGCTGGTTTTGTCAGCAACACCGGTGTCGTTCAGATTGTCGGAGATGAGGTAAGTCACGCCTTCGTCAGTGAAGCCGAAGACTTGGTCGCTCCTATCCATGGCGCGCTTTGCTTGTGCGGGGACCTCGGTCGAATTCGAGGGTAGTATTTTCAGGCGGCCAGAATCGATGAGGCGCTTGATGACTTTCGCGCCGACCTTCGTGTCAAGATATTTGCGGACCCCTTCAACTGAAAGCCCCGTGCTGGACGGGGCTTTTTCGCTCTTGGCGTACATTAACTCCGGTGGTATTACACGGGAGGCAGGTCCACTCCCGGATGATTCACCATACTGCCCGCTAAGTCGTACCAGTAACTTTCCCCACGTGTCTGCGCTCGCTTCGCGTGCCAGCCATCGGAGCCAGACTGCTCTTTTAAGAGTTCTGCTACCGCTCGGCGTCTCAAACGAAGTTTTTGCAAGGGTGTCAGCGCGTTCCAGTTTTCGATTTCGGGACTCGCGGATAATTTCTTCCCATTGGTCATCGCTGATCTCCTTGCCCTTGCCGTCTACAAACTGTCCAGTGTCAGGATTGTAATCGAAGTCCCGGATTTCAGGAACGAGGCGCGTCATGGTTTCCGTCTGAGTGCGCGCGAGCTCACGTAAATTATGGGCGTGGTCGCCGATCTTCCAATCGAGTTTACGGACGCCTGCCACCTCTGGATCTATTTGCAAGCTGTGGGGGTGAAGGTGTTCGGTAGTCGCCCAGCGAACAGCCGATGACAGCATGTTGTCGGTGCGGCGGATCTGCGCTATCAGAGACAACCCGTTACGGTCGCCGACGAATACCTTCCCTATGTTGTGAGCGTAATCGCCCACAATCTGATAGATGACGCTCCCGGCTTCACCAGGAATGTTATCGCTGATATCCATTTCGATTGTGTCGTTGGTGTACTCGCGAACAGTCACCACGCGAGGTCCTTCCTTCGTAATGACCCTGATCGTGTGGATGGCGTTGAATTCAGATTTCTGGCCACCACCGCGAATAGTTGAAACCTTGAGGTCGGGGAACACCTCGCGCGCTACTTCCTTGGCGACGTCTTCAATATTGGTGGAAGTCGAGCGCGGGTAAGCAAAAGCGTGGTCATGATCTGAGATGAATTTGAGTGCAGCCGATAGGCCATCATCTTCGGGCGTGAATTCGCGTTTAGCGAACATCCCAACACCCTTGTCTGTTTCGCGGGTTTCAACGACGCGAAAGAATTCGTCGAAAGCCTTGCCCATTGCGGCGCGTTCTTCGCCGACCGGGAAAGGACGGATACCAAGCAGGGTGTAATACTTGTTGTCCGAGCCAAACGACAGGAATTCGCTGCTTTTGCTGTGAGCCTTCAGTTTGTCTTCGACATAGGCCGAGAAAGCGCGCGCCAGCATTTCATGCTCGGTTGACCAATAGTCAGACGCTCGTCCCTGGTCGATTTTCT
>JAYUQF010000122.1:0-5132 GCA_043756885.1 Pseudomonadota bacterium | reverse complement strand
CTTTGTTGGCGGCTTTGTTGCGCGCCTCTTCCTTGCTCACCACATTGCGCTTGACCAGATCCATGAGATTCTGATCGAGCGTCTGCATGCCGAGCTGGGCGCCGGTTTGAATGGCCGAATACATCTGCGCCACTTTGCCTTCGCGGATCAGATTGCGGATGGCCGGCGTGCCGACCATGATTTCGTGCGCGGCGACGCGACTGGTGCCGTCCTTGGTTTTGAGCAGCGTCTGTGAAATGACCGCACGCAGCGATTCGGACAACATCGCGCGCATCATTTCTTTTTCTTCCGCCGGGAACACGTCGATGATACGGTCGATGGTCTTGGCAGCCGAACTGGTATGCAACGTGCCGAATACCAGGTGGCCGGTTTCGGCGGCGGTCATCGCGAGGCGGATGGTCTCCAGATCGCGCATCTCGCCGACCAGAATCACATCAGGGTCTTCGCGCAGCGCCGAGCGCAAGGCATTGGCGAACGACAGCGTGTGCGGCCCGACTTCGCGCTGGTTCATCAGGCATTTTTTGGATTCATGCACGAACTCGATGGGGTCTTCGACGGTGAGGATATGGCCGTATTCGTTTTCGTTGAGGTGATTGACCATCGCCGCCAGCGTGGTGGATTTGCCGGAGCCGGTAGGACCGGTCACCAGCACCACGCCGCGCGGCTGGTTGGCGATTTCGCCGAACACTTTGGGCGCTTTGAGTTCTTCGAGTGACAGCACTTTGGACGGAATGGTACGAAACACGCCGCCGGCACCGCGATTCTGGTTAAAGGCGTTGACGCGAAAGCGCGCCAGATTGGGAATCTCGAACGAAAAAGTCGCATTCGAGATTTTCTTCGTAGAACTTGCGCTGGCCGTCGTTCATGATGTCATACACCATGGCATGCACGTCTTTGTGCTCCAGCGGCGGCAGGTTAATGCGGCGCACGTCGCCATGCACCCGTATCATCGGCGGCAAGCCGGCCGATAAATGCAGGTCTGAGGCGCGGTTTTTGACGCCGAAAGCTAGCAGCTCACCAATATCCATTAAACAATCCTCATGGCGCTGTTCATCGACTATGTCTGTCCCGCCCGGTGTGTTTGCCACCGCCTCGCGTGGCACGCGCTCGATTAAGACGCGACTCCAGGCGCGGAGGTAGGGCCTTCACTGCGCGGTCAAACTTTAACAAGATCTCCCTACACATACCAACGAGGCTGGCCATGCACGGCTACGACATGACAGACATGCATGAGCTGACACAGCGCCTCACGCGCTTACAGGAATCGATTCGTCAGTGCGAAGCGCGTTACGCACGTGCGCCCGGCAGTGTCACGCTGGTAGCCGTCAGCAAGCTTCAACCTGTAAGTGCAATCGCACAAGCGCTCGCGGCGGGGCAGATCGCTTTTGGCGAGAACTACCTCCAGGAAGCGCAAGCCAAGATCACGAGCCTTGCCACGCAGTCCATCCAATGGCACTTCATCGGTCCTGTGCAGGGCAATAAAACGGCCGAAGTCGCCTCTAACTTTAGCTGGGTGCATACCCTCGACAGGCTGCGTATCGCAGAACGGCTGAACAAACAGCGCCCAGCCGAGCTGCCGCCCTTGAACGTGCTGATACAGGTGAATATCAGTGGTGAGGACAGCAAACATGGCATTGTTGCCGATGCGCTGCCGGCGCTGGTGGCGGAGGTCGCGGCTCTGCCGCGCCTGCGACTGCGCGGGCTCATGACGATGCCGGCACCCAGCACGGACTTCGGCCTCCAGCGCGCGGCTTTTGCACGCTTGGCCGCACTTGCGCGCAGTAGTGCCGTGAGCATGGACACGCTATCGATGGGTACCAGTGATGATTTCGAGGCGGCGATTGCTGAGGGTTCGACGATGGTAAGACTGGGCACTGCGGTGTTCGGGCCGCGTCGGGCGGACGCGTGATAAACTCGCGCGAAAGACCTTAGATAGCATTCGATGGATCCTCTGTTTGCCTTTATTGGCGGCGGCAATATGGGCAGCGCCCTGGTCGGCGGACTGTTGGCCGCTGGTCACGCGCCCTCGCGCATTCGTGTCGCCGATAGCGAAACGATCTGCCGCGCCAACTGCGCCGATCGCTACGGCGTCATGGTCACGGGCGACAATCTGGAGGCTTGTCGTGACGCCGATGTGGTGGTGCTTGCAGTTAAACCCCAACACTTGCGCGCTGTCTCTCTGGCCTTGCTGCCGGCGGTCGCTGATGGTCAGCTGTTTGTCTCCATTGCGGCGGGAATTACGCTTGGCCATTTGGAAGCCTGGCTTGGCCATGCGCGGGCGATCGTACGAGCGATGCCCAATACACCGGCGCAGATCGGTCGTGGCGCGGCGGCTTTGTGCGCCAACGCCGCCGTCACAGCTACTCAGCATGGGCTCGCGAATCGTCTGCTCGATAGCGTTGGGCTGGCGGTGTGGCTGGAAGACGAGTCTCTGATGGACGCCGTTACCGCGCTATCGGGTAGCGGGCCGGCCTATGTATTTTTGCTGCTTGAGCTGCTGGAACGGGCGGGCTGCGAACTTGGTTTGCCGGCGGATTTGTCGCGCAGCTTGGCTGTGGCCACCGTTGAGGGCGCGGCGCGCCTGGCACAGGGCTCGGAGCACGACGCCGCCACATTACGGCGGCAAGTTACCTCGCCCGGTGGCACCACCGAACGGGCGCTGCAGAGTTTTGCCGACGCCGATCTGGCAGGCATTATCTCGCGGGCACTGGTCGCCGCGCGCGACCGCGGGCGCGAACTGGCCGCGCAGGTACCGCGCTAATGGGCAGCGGCTACTTCTCCAATGCCGGGGTGTTCCTGATCGATTCGCTGTTCGGCTTATATATATGTGCCGTGCTGCTGCGCCTGTTGTTTCAGATTGTGCGCGCCGACTTTTACAACCCGCTGTGCCAGGCCATTGTCACGGTTACCAATCCCGTCTTGCGGCCATTGCGGCGCTATATCCCGGCGCTGTTGAGCATCGATACCTCGTCGGTGCTTTTAATCCTCGCGCTGCAGCTGTTGAATACCTACCTGGTAGCCCTGCTGGTGGTCGGCATCACACCCAAGCTTGTAGGGTTGCTGGTGGTCGCTATTGCCGAAGTCGCCAACAAGACGGTGTGGATCTTCATGGCGGCGGTGGTCGTGCAGATTGTGCTGAGCTGGGTAGCACCCGGTGGTTATAACCCGGTGATCGGGGTCATCAATGCCTTAAGTGAGCCGCTGCTGCGACCGGCAAGACGCCTGCTGCCACCGCTGGGTGGCCTGGATTTTTCGGCCATGGTGGTCGTGATCGGCTTGAATCTGCTGCTCATGCTGGTGGTCGCGCCCCTACGGGATGTGGGCTATTCGCTGTTTTGAGGCCGGTCCGCGCAAGTTTGTTTCTTCCGTCAGCCAGTGCCTGTGAATGTCCGAATGAATTCGGCCCTGCGTAGATCGCGGTCCTTGGGCCAGCCCCGCGCCGTTGCGGCACCGTGCCACACTAATTAGACTGCGCCCCCTGTCATTAAGCATCCAAGCCCGTGTAGTGCCCATGTCCGAAGCTAAACACGCCGACAGTGTCGGCCTGGTGTTTCCGCAGGTTCGGCATTTCGACGAGCCGCTCACACTCGATTGTGGCGTCACGCTCGTATCCTACGACTTATGTTTTGAAACTTACGGCGAGTTGAATGCAGCGCGCGACAACGCGGTATTGATTTGCCATGCCTTGTCGGGCGATGCCCACGCCGCCGGCTACCATGATGAAGAAAACGCCAAGCCGGGCTGGTGGGATAACTGCATCGGCCCCGGCAAGCCCATCGATACCCGCCGTTTTTTTGTCGTGTGCTCAAACAACCTCGGTGGCTGCGGAGGTTCGAGCGGGCCGCTGTCATTAAAGCCGGGCTCCGCACAACGCTATGGCCCGGATTTTCCCATCGTAACGGTGCGTGATTGGGTGGCCAGCCAAGCGCGGCTCGCTGACTTCTTGGGCGTCACACAATGGGCGGCTGCCATGGGCGGCAGTCTGGGTGCTATGCAGGTGCTGCAATGGAGCATCGATTTCCCAGCGCGGGTGCGCCACGCGCTGGTGATCGCGGCGGCACCACGACTGTCGACGCAGAACATTGCCTTTAACGAAGTAGCTCGACAGGCCATACGCTCTGATCCCGATTTCCACGCGGGTCATTATGTGGAACACGGCGTGATGCCGGAACGGGGCTTACGGCTGGCGCGTATGGTCGGTCATATCACCTATCTATCCGATGATGTACTGCACGCCAAGTTCGGCCGCGAACTGCGCGACGGCAAGATAAATTTCAATTTCGGAGTGGAGTTTCAAATCGAGTCTTACCTGCGCTACCAGGGTGAAGCTTTTGTTAACCGCTTCGATGCCAACACTTATCTGTTGATGACAAAATCCTTGGATTATTTCGATCCGGCAGCGGAATTTGGCGACAGTCTGACGGCCGCATTTGCGGGCTGTCAGGCGCGTTTTCTGGTGGTGTCGTTTTCCAGCGATTGGCGTTTTTCGCCCAAACGTTCGCGCGAGATTGTGCGTGCGCTGCTCGATAACGATCTCGATGTCAGCTACGTGGACATCGAATCGGAACTCGGCCACGACTCCTTCCTGCTGCCCATAACCCAGTACCACAAATTGCTGCGGGCCTATTTCGACCGCATTACAACCTCGGTTTGAACATGCACGGGCTACGCGCCGAACAAGTTTTGATTGCCGACTGGATTACCACGGGCAGTCGCGTGCTCGATCTGGGCTGTGGCGACGGCCAATTGCTGGCGGCACTGCAGGCGCAAAAAGGTGTCACTGGTTACGGCATTGAAATCGACCCGGACAATATCGTGTCCTGCATCGAGCGTGGCGTGAATGTCATTCACTCGGACCTCGATGCCGGCCTGTCTGAGTTCGACGCCGATTCTTTCGACTTTGTCATCATGACCCAGACTATCCAGGCGATGCGCTTTCCCCATCGCCTGATCGACGAAATGCTGCGTATTGGCCGCGAGAGCATCGTGACCTTTCCCAATATGGGCCATTGGAAGTGCCGCTTGCAGTTTCTGCTCGGCAAAATGCCGGTCACCCGTCATCTGCCCAACACTTGGTACGACACCGCCAATATCCATATGTGCACCTTGAGCGACTTTGAGGACTTGTGCGC
>JAYUQF010000121.1:0-5134 GCA_043756885.1 Pseudomonadota bacterium | reverse complement strand
CATCTGGCAAGCTGCTCTGTGAACGGGTGCTTGCGGCTGGTCACCATGTCTATGAAAAGCGCATCTGTCGCGATGACCTGTACGCCATTCGCGCGCTCGTCTCCCGGTGGATCGCCGAAACCCAGGTAAATGTGGTGCTGACGACGGGCGGCACCGGCGTGACCGGTCGCGACGGCACGCCCGAAGCAGTAACGCCGCTATTGGACAAAACCCTCGACGGTTTTGGTGAAATGTTTCGCGTGCTGTCATATGAAGACATCAAAACTTCTACGTTGCAGTCGCGCGCAATTGCAGGGGTTGCCAATGCCACGTACATCTTTTGTCTGCCGGGCTCGGGCGGCGCCTGTCGCCTCGGTTGGGACGCCCTGATTGTGTATCAGCTGGATTTTCGCACTCGACCCTGCAATCTCGTCGAGTTGATGCCGCGGCTGTTGGAGCGCTGAAAGCGCGACAATAACGACCGTTACTTGTTTTGCTCAGCGGCGTCGGCCCGCATAATTTTGATAGGTTCGGCAATCTATCGGAATTATCATGCGCGGGTGGAAAACGTTTACACGAGTTCAGGCGCCTCAGGGTGGATAAGATCCGCGCTCGTTGTCGGTGGTCTATCGGCCTGTTCGGGAGTTGGACTTGACGCGCTCACCGCGCACTTGTTCAGCCGCCAGTATGGCGTTCGGGAGCTGACGACCCTTGCAACGACCGCCCGCTATCTTCTGATCCATGGGTTGTTACTGCTGCTGCTCGCGACCTGGTTGCGCACGCTACCTGCCTCACGTTTGCTCAAAGGCGCGATAATCTCGGCCGCTATTGGAATCGTTCTGTTTTGTGGCGGTCTGAGCGCCAGTGTTGTCAGCGGCCTGCCGGTTTTGGGCGCTGCGGCGCCCTACGGCGCAATGGCGCTGATGCTCGCCTGGCTGGCTTGCGCGATCCACGGCCTCACCGCCGACCATCGAAATACACCAGGAATCACGTGACGAAACAAATGAACGGCAGGAATCGAATCAACATCGCAGCGACCCTATTCGCATTAAGTCTTGGCGTGGCAGCCCCATCGCTGCAGGCGGCCGCGCCCGTGTATCTGCTCACCCCGGACTCGCCGGATCTGATCGGTGAATTAGGGCAGACCACCACCATTTATGAAGACACCATTTCAGACCTTGCGCGCAACTTCGACCAAGGTTACCGGGAAATGCGACTGGCCAATCCCAGGGTCGATTCCTGGTTGCCGGGCACCGGCACCGAAGTCCTGGTGCCGTCGATGTACGTCATTCCCAAAGGGCCTCGTGATGGCATCGTCATCAACACTGCAGAAATGCGTATGTATTATTTCAATGGCAAGGATGCCAGCGGCGCGAAGCGCCTGATGACCTTTCCCATCAGTATCGGCCGCGAGCAATGGGTGACACCCAAGGGGCGCACGACGGTGGTCAGCAAGGTCAAGAATCCCGCCTGGCATCCGCCAAAATCAATCCGCAAAGAGCATGCCGAGGAGGGTGACATTCTGCCGCTGGTCGTACCCGCCGGACCCGATAATCCGCTGGGCACCCACGCGCTCATGCTGGGTATCCAGGGTTATCTGATCCACGGGACCGATAAACCGTTTGGCATCGGCATGCGCGTAACCCACGGCTGCATTCGGATGTATCCGGAAGACATTGTGACGATGTTCAATGCGACGCCGGTTGGCACCCCTGTATATATCGTGAATCAGCCGCTCAAGGTCGGGATTGCGAGCGGCAATATCTACCTGGAAGTGCATCCGCACCTCGAAGAGGAGCAGGGTGCGGCAGGCGAAGTGCTGTACTCAACGGCCGTTAAGCTGATTCTTGAGCGTGTTAAAGGTTATGACGCGGCTTTGGTGTGGTCTGACATCAAAAACGCGCTGCAAAGCCCAACTGGCGTGCCGCACGTGGTCGGTACGGTGCAATCTAAGTCGACCGTCGAGGTTTCGAGCGCAGGCGATCGGCGAGCGGTCGCGAAAAACTGAGTCTCGCTCGGTGCTTGTTGCGCACCGTCCTGGCAGGCCCGTGGTGGAATTCGCCACCTACCTGTGACTCGGTCGACGGCGGGTGGCCGGTAGCCGTGGCATCGTCCTTGGTGACGAGCATAACGCGTCGCGTAGTTGGGCGCTTTCGTGCCGGCGACATGCTGTCAGCGCGGTGCGCCTCTCGAATTTGGACGCCCTATCGCCATCGACCCTGGCCCGACCTCAATTTTCTGAGCCGGAAATGAAGAACCCCGCCGAGGCGGGGTTCCAGAACTCAAAGTAACGGTGTCCGTTACTTCTTCATGATTTTCTCGAAGACGCGGTCGAGGCGATCTTTGTTCTCGTTGCAGCAAGCCTGTGCAGCGTCGGCACCGGCCTTGGCAGCGTCAGCAGTTGCCTGGGCAGCAGCAGCAGCAGCCTTAGCATCAGTCGCAGCCTTCAGCGCAGCAGCGGCGTTGGAAGCGGCAGTCTTGGCATCGGACGCGGCGCTGGTGGCCTTGGCGTCGACAGCAGACAGCTGCTCCGGAGTTAAATTCGAACAGGCGCTGGTCAGGCCTAGAACGGCGCAAACGGCCGCAAGCTTCAATACATTGGTCATCGTGGTCATCCTCCTAACTCGGGGGGCTAATTAAAGAAACGTTTGTCTAGAAATGAGATTAACTTAAGCTCTCGATTGCGTGAATGATGAACGAAAAGTTCAATTGACGCAACGCAAATTAACGTTTTTTTCTGAACCGGCCCTGAAGCACCTCTAAGGACAAAAGCGCTATTGGTTGCCGTTTAGCGTCTCGCGACCTCGGAACTTTAAGGGGCGGCGGATTGCGAGGTGTGGCCTCCCCAGCCTTGTGATCGGCCAGGGGACATCCGTGAGCGCTGCTTGTGTTGGGTCAAAAGTAGGTGCCCAAGAGCGCGTTCGAAGCTATCCATTTTGTGCTCAGAGCAATAACTACGTAACCACACCAGGGATTTTTCCAGTGTTTCGCCGCCGGTGGCATCGTAGGTATCCGGCGTCAGGGTATTGAAGGCCGTCAGGTATCCCATCAGATAATCGCGGAAGCTGCTCACTTCGGATTCATTTTGGGCCGCCAGCGCAAATTGATTGCACGAACGCGCACCGGCGCCCCAAATCGCGTAGTTGCCCTGATCGTCTGCGGCCAGGGCCATACATGCCCATAAGCAGGACAACAAGCCTGCCGCAACAAACATGTGCGATCTCATCGTTGGCCCGGAACCCGGGGCAGACGATTAAATTGCGACTTAAGAAAATCCATCTGGTCGGCGAGTATGCGGCGATTGGACAACGCAAGAAACTCGGCCCAGTTGGGCACATAGGGTATTGCCAACAGTGGCATAGTTGCTTGTTCCGGTGTTCGACCACCTTTACGGGTATTGCAGCCACGGCAGGCGCTAACAACATTCGACCAACGATCGATACCGCCGCGCGACAACGGCACAACGTGGTCGCGAGTCAGCTGATACTCGGCAAAGTGGTTGCCGCAGTAAAGGCATAAATAGCCATCGCGGCGGAAAAGTTCGTGGTTGCTCAGAGGTGGCACGTGCCGACGCGGATGCTGACCACGTTTGGAGTGTTTGATGGCGATGATGGAGTGGATGGTTACCGCAGAGCGTTCTGCACTGCCCCGCGCATAACCGCCCCGAAACGTGAAGGCATTCTCGCCGGCAGTCCAGGCCACAAGGTTACGCGTGTACAGGCACACCGCATCCTGCCAGGCAATCCAGCGGATCGGTGCTCCGGCGACATCGAGCCTTAAGATGAGCGGCGTGGACATAAGCCCTGCGAGTGCGTCCGAGTTTACTGTCGTTGAACTACGTGTGCCGCTAGATTCTCAGTGCAAAGAACACTTGAATCAAGTGCACCAGCTGCGGCCTCGGCAGCCGCTCTCGGCCAATTTAGGAGATTAACTTGATGGCAGACCTGTACCGTCTTCAGGCGTTGATGCGGCAGCTTCGTGCACCACAAGGCGGTTGTCCTTGGGACCTCGAACAGACCTTCTCGAGCCTCGTCCCGCATACCATCGAAGAGGCTTATGAAGTTGCCGAGGTAATCACATCAGGCAAGCTGAGCGAACTGCCGGCGGAGTTGGGCGACTTGTTATTCCAGATCGTGTTTTACAGTCAGCTAGGCGAAGAACAGGCACTTTTCACGCTTGACGACGTACTGCTCGCTTTAGAGCACAAACTCGTGCGCCGTCATCCCCACGTTTTTGCCGCTGCGCCGACGCCCGATGCCGCCACGGTCGTGATGCAGTGGGAGGAAGGCAAGGCGCGAGAACGCCGCGAGCGTGAGCCCGGCATGGCGTCAAGTGAACTTGACGATGTGCCTTTAGCGCTGCCGGCGCTCAGCCGCGCTCGCAAGTTGCAAAAGCGCGCCGCGCGGGTCGGTTTTGACTGGCCAGACATCGCTGGCCCCTGGCAGAAGCTGCGCGAGGAAAGCACCGAACTGGAGGCTGCGGTTGCCTTAAACGACCGCGCAGGCATCGAGTCAGAACTAGGGGACCTGTTGTTTACGGTGGTTAATCTAGCTCGCCACTTAGGTGCCGATCCGGAGGCGGCGCTGCGTGCTGCGAACCACAAATTCGAACGCCGTTTCCGCTACATCGAAACAGCCGTGGCATTACGTGGTCAGCACTTGGCGCAATGTGATCTCACCCTGCTGGACGCACTATGGGACGCCGCGAAGCGCGAAGGGCTTTAAAGCCGGGGTAAAAAAGCGGGCGCCGAAGCGCCCGTAATGGACCAAAGGGAGGTTTGCGCAGGAAGGTCATCCCGCGCATATTTACGTCATGGGCACAGTGCGTGCCAACTGGAACTAGCCCGCCATTCGCCCAATTTTCCGGAGAGCTTCGATGCTTCTAGGCTCGAAGAGTGTTGGTGTCGCGTCAGAGTTTTGACTTCAGCAGCTTCGCGCGCGGCGGCTTTCCGGCGCTTCTCAGCTCAACGCACCTCACCTAGGCGCGGCCGCGACCAAGCCCGGCCCGAGCGCAGGTGTTCTTAGGACCCAGGCGGAAATAATCTCGGCATTCGGCTGCCGCTGCGGCGTTGCGTTTCTTGGCAAGGGCTGGGCCATTGACCGCGAAACGCGCCCGGCAAGCAACCGCGCCACCCTCGGTGCTGACGAGATTATTT
>JAYUQF010000120.1:0-2010 GCA_043756885.1 Pseudomonadota bacterium | reverse complement strand
ACCATGGCAGTGCTCGGCAACAGCGTGGTGTTATACCAGGGCAAAACCTATGACTTTGCTCAGGCCTTCACGCGTATGACGGTGCAGGAGGCGATCCTCGCTTACAACCCCGCGGCCAGTGCCAGTGAACTTGAGTGCGAAGCCAGTGCGCGGGCTCTGGCGGCCCGCTTAGGCGTACCGCTGGAGAACGGTTATGGACGCGGCAAAGTGCTTATCGAAATATTCGAAAAGACCGCCGAGCCCAAACTCGAAGGACCCTTGTTCATCACACAATACCCGGCTGAAGTGTCACCGCTTGCGCGACGCAATGATGACTGTCCGTTTGTGACAGATCGCTTTGAGTTTTTTGTTGCCGGGCGCGAAATCGCCAATGGTTTTTCGGAGCTGAACGATCCAGACGATCAGGCCGAGCGCTTTCGTGCGCAAGTTGCGGCCAAGGCGTCTGGTGATCACGAAGCGATGCCGTTTGATGAGGACTACATCACGGCCCTCGAATATGGCATGCCACCCACCGCTGGCGAGGGCATAGGCATAGACCGCTTGGTGATGCTGCTGACCGATTCTGCGTCCATCCGCGACGTGCTGCTGTTCCCGCACATGCGCCCACGGCGGGAGACGGGGAACTAAAGGAACTAACGCGTGTTGACCTGACCGTTGCCGTCGATCCGGGTAGATCACGGTCGCAACAGGCGTGATCTGGTGCAGGCGATTGCCGTTCCGCTCAAGTATCGGGTACCGGCGGCCGTTATCGAGGGTGGCCGCGAGATCCTGCAAACCGTTTTTGCTCTGGACGTCGTGCTTGGCGCACGCGCCACTGTGTGACTTACCTGATCAGAGTCGTTTTATCCGTCGGTAGTACGCGCGTTCTGCGCGGCCAAGGCCCCGCCAACGGCGGGCATCGCCCTTCACCATTGGGGAATCCGCCGATGGAATCCTTTAGTTTTGTCACCGTGGTCAACGGCCTTGCGGCGATGTTCGTCGTATTGCTGGGGCTCGCCGCCATATCCATCGCCGCGCTATACGTTATCGACGTAACACAAACGACCCATGCAGTGCGGCGTAACTACCCGGTGGTCGGACGCCTGCGCTATCTGTTCGAAGCCCTGGGCGAATTTTTCCGGCAGTATTTTTTTGCCATGGATCGCGAAGAGATGCCCTTCAACCGCGCCGAGCGTTCGTGGGTTTATCGTGCGGCCAAGGGCGTCGACAGCACAGTGGCCTTCGGTTCAACGCGCGATCTGCGCACCGTCGGCACAGTCATCTTCGTTAATACCGCTTATCCAACCTTGGAAGAAGACGCGGCACAACCCTGCAGCGTGACCATAGGTGCCGATTGCCGCACGCCCTATCGAACCAGTTCGGTTTTTAATATTTCCGGTATGAGTTTCGGCGCCATCTCGCGGCCCGCTGTATTGGCTTTGTCCAACGGTGCGCGCAAGGCTGGCGTGTGGATGAATACGGGTGAGGGTGGGTTATCGCCTTACCACCTTGAAGGCGGCGCCGATATCGTCTTTCAGATCGGCACCGCCAAATACGGCGTACGCGATGCGGAGGGCCAGCTCAGTGACGAGCGGCTGCGTGCCATTGCTACCCATGAACAAGTGCGTATGTTCGAAATCAAGTTGAGTCAGGGTGCCAAGCCGGGTAAGGGCGGCATCCTGCCGGCGGTGAAGGTCACACCGGAGATCGCTATGATTCGCGGTATCGAAGTTGGGCAGCCGTCCCTGAGCCCCAACCGCCATCCCGAGATAATCAACGAGAGCACCTTGCTCGACATGATTGCCCATGTGCGACGGATCACTGGCAAACCGACCGGCTTTAAAGCCGTGTTCGGCTCGGATGTGTGGCTGGAAAAATTATTTAAAGAGATCTGGCGGCGCGGCTTGGATAGCGCGCCGGACTTTATCACTATCGACAGCGGTGACGGCGGTACCGGTGCCGCGCCGATGAGTCTCATCGACAACGTTGGCCTGCCGCTGCGCGAAAGCCTGCCGCTGGTGGTCGATAAGT
>JAYUQF010000119.1:0-2010 GCA_043756885.1 Pseudomonadota bacterium | reverse complement strand
ACCATGGCAGTGCTCGGCAACAGCGTGGTGTTATACCAGGGCAAAACCTATGACTTTGCTCAGGCCTTCACGCGTATGACGGTGCAGGAGGCGATCCTTGTTTACAACCCCGCGGCCAGTGCCAGTGAACTTGAGACTGAAACCAGTGCACGGGCTCTGGCGGCCCGCTTAGGCGTACCGCTGGAGAACGGCTATGGACGCGGTAAAGTGCTGATCGAAATTTTCGAAAAGACCGCTGAGCCCAAACTCGAAGGACCCTTGTTCATCACGCACTACCCGGCGGAAGTCTCACCGCTTGCGCGGCGCAATGATGACGACTCGTTTGTGACCGATCGTTTTGAGTTTTTTATCGCCGGGCGCGAGATCGCCAATGGTTTTTCGGAGCTGAACGATCCGGACGATCAGGCCGAGCGTTTTCGTGCGCAAGTTGCGGCCAAGGCGTCTGGTGATCACGAAGCGATGCCGTTTGATGAGGATTACATCACGGCCCTTGAATATGGCATGCCACCCACCGCCGGCGAGGGCATAGGCATCGATCGCTTAGTGATGCTGCTGACCGATTCTGCGTCCATCCGCGACGTGCTGCTGTTCCCGCATATGCGCCCGCGGCGCGAGACGGGGAGCTGAAGGTATTGACGCGTGTTTACCTGAGCGCTGCCGCTGATCTGGGTGAATGACGCTCGTCACGGGCGTGAGCGGGTACAGGTGCTTAGCGTTGCGCTCAAGTATCGAGAGCGAACGGCCGTTATTGAGGGTGGCCGCGAAATCCTACATACCTTTTTGACTAAGGACTTCGTACTTGGCGCGCGCGCCACTGCCTGACTGATCTGAGCAGCGTTGTTTTATCCGTCGGTAGTCCGCGTGTTGTGCGCGGCCAAGGCCCCGCCAGTCGCGGGTTTTGCCCTTCACCATTAGGGGATCTGCCGATGCAATCCTTTAGTTTTGTCACCGTCGTTAACGGCCTGGCGGCGACGTTTGTCGTCTTGCTGGGACTCGCGGCCTTATCTATTGCCGTACTGTACGTAATCGACGTAACCCAAACGACCCACGCGGTGCGGCGCAACTACCCGGTGATCGGGCGCCTGCGCTACGTATTCGAAACCATGGGCGAATTTTTTCGCCAATATTTTTTCGCGATGGATCGTGAAGAGATGCCCTTCAACCGCGCCGAGCGTTCGTGGGTTTATCGCGCGGCCAAGGGCGTCGACAGCACGGTGGCCTTCGGTTCAACGCGGGATCTGCGCACCGTCGGCACGGTCATCTTTGTCAATACCGCCTACCCCACTTTGGAAGAAGATGCGGCACAACCCTGCAGCGTGACCATCGGTGCCGATTGCCGCACACCGTATCAAACCAGTTCGGTGTTCAATATTTCCGGAATGAGTTACGGCGCCATCTCGCGGCCCGCGGTATTGGCTTTGTCCAATGGTGCACAAAAGGCTGGCGTGTGGATGAATACCGGTGAGGGTGGACTATCGCCTTACCACCTTGAAGGCGGCGCCGATATCGTCTTCCAGATCGGTACCGCCAAATACGGTGTGCGTGACGCAGAGGGCCATCTCAGTGACGAGCGGCTGCGTGCCATCGCTGCCCATGAACAAGTGCGGATGTTCGAAATCAAGTTGAGTCAAGGTGCCAAACCCGGCAAGGGCGGCATCCTGCCGGCGGTGAAGGTCACAGCCGAGATCGCCCAAATCCGCGGTATCGAAGTTGGGCAGGCCTCCCTTAGCCCCAACCGCCATCCCGAGATCATCAACGAGAGCGCATTGCTTGACATGATTGCCCATGTGCGAGGGATCACCGGCAAACCGACCGGCTTTAAAGCGGTATTTGGCTCGGATGTGTGGCTGGAAAAATTGTTTAAAGAGATCTGGCGGCGTGGCTTGGACAGCGCACCGGATTTCATCACTGTCGACAGCGGTGACGGCGGTACCGGTGCCGCGCCGATGAGTCTCATCGACAACGTTGGCCTGCCGCTGCGCGAAAGCCTGCCGCTGGTGGTCGATAAGT
>JAYUQF010000118.1:0-14941 GCA_043756885.1 Pseudomonadota bacterium | reverse complement strand
ACCGTGGCGAAGGTCGTACTGCCGCTTGATGCAGCCCGTGCCTTCGCCAACGGTGCCACCCACGTCGAGGTGGAAGCCGGCGATGTGCGCGCACTGTTGCGGGCGCTGGACCTGCGTTTTCCCGGAATTGGTGAGCGTCTGCGTAGCGGCACTGCGATCGCAGTGGACGGCGAAATCTTTCAGGACCCCTACCTCGAAATCATAAAGCCGGACAGCGAAGTCTATTTCCTGCCGGCAATCGAGGGCGGCTGACCCGCCGTTGGCCCACACGCGGACGGCGCCCGCAGGCGCCGTCCTGTCTTTGAAAAGGTGCCGCACGTCATCACGACGTTCGGCCAACCGCACCCGTTACTGGCCGCCCAGCATGAAGCCGAGTACCGCACCTGCGGCGGTCGCCGCAACGTTGCCGGAACCACGACCGATCTGCGAGCCGATCAAGCCGCCTACCGCACCGCCCACCGCATTACCGAAGGTCGGGCCGCGACTCACATAACCGCCGCCGTAATAAGGCTGCGAGTAAGCGTAGGTCGGCGCCGCGTAGCCGTAGACCGGCTGAGCATAACGATAGCTCGGCACCACATAGGTCTGCTGGTACACCACCGGAGGGGCTACGACATAAGCCGGATAGCCGGAGTAACCATAACCGCCGCCATACCCGTAACCGCCGCCATAACCGCCATAGTTACCGATAGAGATACTGACGTTCGGTCCGCCGTAATGCCCGTGATGTCCATGCCCATGACCGTAGCCATGACCGCGGTTCCAATCGCCAGCGCTGGCGCCCGCAGCACCCAGCAAGAGCACCAGGCCGGTAGCGACCGAGATGCCAATCTTGTGTGAGCCAGGGGTACGCATATCGAACTCCTTCGCCTGCACTGCAGGCTTAAGACGCAATGTTGCATCTAGTGGGAGCACGATAGGCCCGGCGGGCTTAATCGATGATGAATGCCGAACGGGAATGTGCGACGGGCTTCTCATCATTGAGTGAGGGGCTTGCGGGCGCCAAACCGAATACCAGATTCAACAACGCACAGCCCTGTTGCCAGGATTCTTCCCACAAGGAAGCGGCATCAGGCCAGCGTGGATAGAGAGTACCTTCGACATCGCCGGCGGCAAAATGCAGTTCGCTCTCAAATTTCTTCGCTAACCGCTGCATCCGACGATTACTGCGCAAACACAGCATGCGAACCTTGCCGACGCCGCGGTTACGCGCGAGCACCAGCAAGCGGCGCAGCAATTGCGCGCCAACGCCGCGGTTCTGATAATCACTTTCGACCGACAGCGCAACCTCACAACCGCCGAGCCAGGTTGGTCCGACGTTAAACACGATTTCGCCGGCGCCGCGCATAACTCGATCAACGAAGTAAGCAACGACGATACGGTAATGCTCATCAACGCGGGCACAATACTGCTCGATATGCGCAGCGCTGACCTCCGATAAAAAGCGCAGGGCGCGGTCATCAGGCGCCAGGCGCAGCAGGTGGTCGCGTAACAGTGGGCGTTCGGCGCTGATCAGCGTTCGGTACTCGCCACATACTGGCGCTACAGATCGCGCCTTAACGTCTGTCTGCGGGCTCACGGCAATTTGCATAATCAGGTCCTCGCCGATCCGTGCGATACAGGCTTAGCGGCACCGTCACGATAGAACTGGCGGCCGTGCCAGGGCAAGTCCGGTATCGCTCACAACAGCTATGCGCAAAAACAGGCTAGCAGCGTTTATTGAACGTCGCAGACCTGCATCGCGTCCGAAGAGTTGCCTTGAAAACTAGCCAGCGCTGCCGGTAGTAGCGCGCCGAGTGCACCAGCACATTCCTGCAGACTGGCCATCACTGGCGAGTCTGCCATTTCGCGTCCAAAGGCCAAAGCCTTGGCTTGCGCGGCCTCACGCTGACCGGACTTGCACAGGCTTTCGATCTCCGCGGAGATGCGTTCACCACGCTCGTGCAGGTCTTGCATCACAGTGGTATTGGCCTGCGTCATACATTGCTCGATTTGTTGGGCTTGCCCCAGCAACATCTGGATCTGGTCGCTGTCCAGCACCTGCCCATGGGCCGCACTCGCCAATCCGAAAATCGCCCCCGCCAGCCACGCTGTACTCGTGTTTTTACTCGGCTCTCGTTTCATGCTCTGCGCTCCGCTCGATAATCACATGACCGTGGTATCGACTCGCGATTACCCAATTAATTCCATCGCGGTTCTGCCCTCTTTACCTGAGGCCGCGCTTCATACGATACTCAGCCCTCATCCATTGAAGCAAAAAGGAGGTGATCCAATGTCTAGTGAGATTAATTTGGTATCCGCACGAGCCTTGGAACTCAGTTCGATGGCGGGGTCGCCTTCGTTAGCGAATTGAGAGGACAGTATCTCTAAGCCTATCCTCGGATGGCGGATACTCAATCTCACGAAGGGCCGCAGTAGCGGCCCTTCTTTCATTCGGAGCCAAATAACCAACGGCACTTCAAACCGATAGACCATTCGAAACCGAGCAACAATCCAACCCATGTCCGAGCCAGCAACACCCGCAGTGCACGAAGTCGACCTCATCGTCGATGCCGTTAACGCGATGTTCACGCGGCTGCGTCACTCGCACAGTTCATCACCCTTACCCGATCCAGTTGCGGCTAGTCAAACGAGCGTGGCCTACATAAATGCATTCTGGCCCCATGTCGCCCGTCTCATTGCCAGCGATCCGAGCGGGCTGGGCATGACTTTCGAAGTCGACGGCAAACCGCGCGGACTGGCCGACGCGCGCCGCGACCCGGATCTGCGTGCCAGCGCAGACAACGATCTTTTTGCGTTGGAAATTCTCGCGCCCATGCGTGTCATGAACGAATTGTTCAATGCCGCAACCGCTTCGTGGGCAAAAGAGTTGCGGGCACAGGGCATGGGCTGCCCGCTGCGCTTCGGGCTCGACGCGGAGCAGTTTGTGTCACTGCGCACCCTGCTGCCCGATGACGACGATCCCAACAGTCCGATTGGTGCCAATGCGCCAACCCTCGTCATGGGCGGTACCACGACGGCTATCACCTTGTGTTGGAATTTATTATGGCGCCTGCCCGGGGCCTACCGCGAATTGACTGGCAACCATGTCGATCGCGCGACCATGAGCGAACTGTGGGATGCCACGCGGGAAATGATTTTTCGAATTGGTGGTGGCAGTCTGATCGCTTTCGTAAGTATTGCGAGTGCTTGCACAAATCGCGCCGATGCAATGTTGTGGCCTGGCATGAACGATCTCGCTTTATCGACCGTCGAGGGGCGCTATGTGTGGACCATGAACGACGCTTTGTTCCAACGCATGCTCGCAACGGTCAACCAGATTCATCTTGCGCAACAAGGTCATTATGTCGGCTGCGCTGCACTGTATGCCCGTGCCGCGCCACTGGTGCTCGCTGCTGCACACGACGATGACCTTGACACTACCCGTCAAGCAACCATCTTCTCGGAACTTCTGCGCTGGATTACCGCCGTAGCGCGCGCCAAGTTTTTCCCCCTTTTCCCCCCCGGCTAGCGCCCACCGCGTGGCTCAAGCTTGTAATTGAGGGTCGCGATGGCGATCTCTTCTGCTGCGGCGTTGACAACGCTGACATCCGCCACACATAAGCTGCCACCACGACGACGCACCGTACCGGTCGCGGTGATATCCGAGCCCACCACCAACCTCAGATAATTAATATTAAAACCGACCGTGGCACCGCGTGCGTGCTCAGTGACAATCGGATTGGACCAACAGGCGCAAACACCCGCGAGATCAACCAGTGAGGCGATCGCGCCACCATTGACGCGATCGATGCCAAGAAATTCCCGGTAAGGCAGACGCAGCACCACGCGGTCCACTTCGATACAGACAACTTCCACGCCAAGATGGCGGGCGAAGTGCTGGCCAGCAGCAATATGTCTAACCCGCGCCGACATGGTTCACGCTCTCACTTACTTGGCCGGCGCACGATCGTTACGCGAGCCGCATAAATTCACTATCGGTCAGGCCCCTGGCGCCAACGCTTCGAGTGCCTGCCAGCACGGGCCGGGCTGGCCGTCGGTGCGAATGGGTTGCAGCACCACTTGTGCGGCGCCCTGGTCGAAGTAGGCCTTGAGCTTGGCCTTAATCTGCGCGGCCGATCCCCACAACACCATCGCGTCCATTAAGCGATCACTGCCACCATCCTTCAGATCACTTTCATCAAAACCTAAGCGGAACCAGTTCTTGAAATAGTTGGGCAGGCCCATATAGGTGCTCAAGGTGGCACGCGCGGCTTTGCGCGCGATTACCGGGTCCTCGCACAAACACACCTTTTGCTCGCAGATCACCACGCCCTTGCCGCCCATGGCCGTATTGGACAGTCCCACTTGGGCCGGCGTGATGTTGTAGGGAAAAGTACCGAGTGTCCGTTGCGCAGCGAGCTTTGACATCTGCGGACCAAGGGCTGCAATCACCACGCGTTTTTCAGCCGGCGCACCGCCAAGCGCGGCCCAGGCCTGATCCATGCGATCAAGATAACCGCGCATGGTGGCCACTGGCTGTGTGTATTCGTGGCCGCGTAAGTCCGACACCAGCGGCGCATGGGACACGCCGAGGCCGAGCACAAAACGCTCACCATAAAGTTTATTGAGACTGTTATGCCCCATCACCGACGAAGCCGCATCGCGGGCATAGATATTGGCAATGCCGCTCGCCACCACCAGCTTTTTGCTGTGGCTGAGCAGATAGGCGCCAAGCGCAAACGGCTCATAGTTGAATGCTTCGGGATACCACAACGTGGAATAACCGAGTTCCTCCACACGCCTCGCCAATTCGGCCAGCTGCGTGCCATCCATAATGTCGGTAAAAGTAAATACGCCATACGCACCGAATTTCATTGTCGACCCTCCCGTCAATTGATGGCGCAGCATAGCCGCTCGCCCAGCACCACGGTAGGCCCACGCGGCTGCCCAAAGAAGCCGCCATGGTGCATCATGACGAGCTCGCCATCGGACCCAACTCACACCATGCTCCCAGCCGGCTCCCGCGCCGCTCGCGCCCGCCTATTGCGTATCTTTTTGGTGATCATCGCGCTGCCCGTGTTTGCGCTTCTGCAGAGCTGCGGTGAGCCAAAATCAGATATTTCTTTTGGTCTCGAATTGCGCAAGCCCAGCAGTTGGACCTTTGTCAGCGGTGGCGTGGGCGTAGCACGCGGTGATGTTATCCAATACACGCCTGCGGCCGTGGCGCAGGCCATCGCCAGTCGCACTGCCACGCCGCTGTTTGCCTTACTGCAATCGCCACCACCGCAGGCCGGTATGAATGCGAGTTTTGGCATCAACCTCGATCGCGATGCGGCGATCCGCGGTCGGACCGCCATGGCCCTGCTGGCAGCCGAAGTTGCGCGAGCGCGCAAGAGTGGGCAGTTCCAGGTCACACAGCCGGTGACTGCGAGCACGCTCGCCGGGCACGCTGCGGCGCAGGCTCAATTGCGCACGGCTGCGGACAAACCGGCCGGCAATCCGTCGGTTCGTGTGCGCCTGCACCTGCTGGTGATCGACGATGTATCGCTGCTGATCGCCGCCACCGACGCCGTCTCGGGTATTAACGACGCGAGTGCGGCGTTCACGCAGATCCTCGCTACGCTGCGCCTGCCAGGTGCGCCATAGTGGCGCTGAGTTCAGAGCGTTTTTTGCCAGGCATCGCGGCCCTCGGCGCACCTTGTCGTATAGTTCATATTGTTTAGCGGGCTCCCGACCGGGTGCCTATGTCACTGACAAACGGTTCCATCACGGGCGAACTTCCATGATTCCACGCACCATCTATTCCGCCGATCACGAGATCTTTCGCGATGCGGTCCGCCGCTTTGTCAGCCAGGAAATCGAGCCCCATCACGCGCAGTGGGAAAAAGATGGTGTGGTCAGCCGCGAAGTATGGCGTGCAGCCGGTGCCAATGGCCTGTTGTGCAGTTTTGTACCAGAACAGTACGGTGGCCCGGGTGGCGATTTCCTGCACACCGCCATCGTCATCGAAGAACTGGCCAAGGTCGAAGCAACGGGGCCAGCGTTTCATCTGCATTCCGGCATCGTTACGCCTTACATTCTGCACTACGGCAGTGAGGCGCAAAAACAGCGATGGTTACCTGGCATGTGCGCCGGCGAACTCATCGGCGCGATCGCAATGACCGAACCGGGCGCGGGCAGCGATTTACAGGGCATGCGCGCACGTGCAGTACGCGACGGTGACAGCTATGTGCTGAACGGTCAGAAAACTTTCATCTCCAACGGCCAGATTGCCGATCTCGTGATCACCGTATGCAAAACCGATCCGGACGCGGGCGCGAAGGGCATGAGTCTGTTTGTGACGCAGCGCGGTGATGCGGGATTCACCCGCGGACGCAATCTGGAAAAAGTCGGCTGGCACGCGCAGGACACCTCCGAGCTTTTTTATAGCGATGTGCGCCTGCCTGCCGATCGTTTGCTCGGCGAAGAAAACCGCGCATTTAAATACCTCATGCAGGAACTCGCCCAAGAGCGCTTGATCGTCGCCATCCGCTCGGCGACAACGCTAGAAACAGCACTGAGCAATACCGTCACCTATACCCAGGGCCGTGAAGCCTTTGGCAAGCCGCTGTTCGCCCTGCAGAATACGCGCTTCAAACTGGCTGAGTGCAAAACCCAGGCCGTGGTGGCCCGCACGTTTGTCGATCGTTGTATGGAAATGCATATGGCAGGTGCGCTCGATGCCAATGACGCCGCGATGGCCAAGTTACATGTTACCGAGACCCTGAGCCGCGTACTGGACGAGTGCCTGCAGTTGCACGGCGGTTACGGTTATATGTGGGAATACCCGATCGCCCGGGCCTGGGCCGGCCACCGTGTCAGCCGCATCGCCGGCGGTTCGTCGGAAATCATGAAGGAAATTATTTCGCGCACCCTGTGACCTGTCGCGCTGACAGACGCGCGCCGCTGGCCCGCACCCGCCCCCTATTTCGGGATTACCCGATACGCCACCGGCGGGTATTCTTGAGGTCCTGACCCTGTCAGCGCCGGCCCGCTACGCGCCGCTGACCAACACCTGGAGTGGCATCCGCCTGCCGCCCGCCATCACGCGCAACATCTCAAGGGAGATATTTCATGCAAATCGGAATGGAACAGATTTTTCAGAGCTGGGGTTACGAAAACTGCAGCGACGGGCAAGTATTCAACGAAGAACTGAAGCTCGCGATCCAGGCTGACCAGCTCGGTCTGGACGAGCTGTGGGTCGTCGAACATCACTTCGAAGATTATTCTTTTTGCCCCGACAACTTTGTCTACCTCGCCCATGTCGCGGCACTGACCAAGCAGATCAAACTCGCCACCGGTGCGGTCATCGTACCGTGGAACGCGCAACCGCTGCGCGTGGCTGAAAAGGCCGCCATGCTCGACCAGCTATCCGGCGGACGCTGCCTGCTCGGGCTGGGTCGCGGTCTGTCGCGCCGTGAATACAACCAGTTCGGCATCTCCATGGATGAATCCCGCGATCGGTTTGACGAAGCGGCACCGATGATCATCAACGCCCTGGAAACCGGTGTCATGGAAGAACATCACGGCAAGTATTTTGACCAGCCGCGTGCGGTCATCCGCCCCCATCCCAAGTCCTTCAAGGGTCGTATCAAGCAGGTTGCGATGTCATCGGATTCTGTCGAAGAAGCGGCCCAGCTCGGCGCGCAGATGATGCAGTTCACCTACAAGCCGCTGGAAGTGCATAAAGCCGAGATCGACGCTTATACAACGTCCTTCCGCAAACATCATGGTCACGCCGCGCCGCTGCCGATCATGACTGACATCACGGTCTGCGACACCAATGCCGATCGTGTGGCAGAAAACGCTAACAAGTACATTCGCGCTTATTTGCTGTCGGTCATGCATCACTACGAGATGATGGGAGAGCACTTCAAAAACGCGAAGGGCTACGAAGCCTACGGTGACGCCGCCACCGCCATGAACGCCATGGGCCTGGATGCAGTGGTCGATAGCTATGTGGCCGGCCAGGTGTGGGGAACCCCACAGCAAATGCTGGAGGGCTTCGAAAAGCGTCGTCGTGTGATTGGTGATTTTGATGTGCTGATGATCTCGCGCTTCGCCGGCATGCCGTTCGAATGCGCCGAGCGCACCTTAAAAACCTTCGCCGAAAAAGTCATGCCTGAACTGCGCAGCTGGGATACCGCCAAAACCCAGGCCGCTTAAACGCGTGTAATGGCACTCAATGGCCGACGGCCATTGAGTGCTGCGCCTCACCGTCGAGTGATCTGCGGTGATGGCGGGTTGACCGGGTTGGGCAGGCGTTCGATCAGATCGAAAGGCGGATTGGCCCAACCATCGGAACCCGCAACCGTTAAGCGCCGCACGGCAATGCGCCAGCCCTCAGCGGTAAGTTGCAAGTTGTCGTGATAACGACCCCACAGGTCGATGCGCTGGCCACTCTCGGCGGTAATGTGCCAAGCATAAACGTAGGCTGTCGTTTCCGCGTGCTCGTCACCTTGAAAGCGAATGCGAATATTGGAAACGTGGTGGCTGGTGGCGGTAAAGGGGGCAAGGGTTTTGGCGAACATCTTGGCCAGCTCATCACGACCGACCACCGCATGATGGGCGCCCAATTCAAAAGCGCCATCAGTGCTGAAAACGTGCTGCACTAAGCCAGCAGGATCATTGCGATCAACGTAATAGCTGTAGTCCTGCAGCGTCTCGCTGATCAACTGCCGTTGTACTGCTTCCCACAGCTGTCGATTGCCCATCGATGTGTTATCCATAGTTTTACTCCCCAAGGTTGAACGCGCGTGCCGCGTGATGGTCGGAAAAGCATAACGTACAAATCTACTTGCGCCTGCTCGCGAGCCCAAGGACAGGCTTGCTCGGGCAGCACACCGCTTTCGCGCGGCCCATCGAGCGTTCAATAGCAGCCCCAGGTAACCCCGTTTATGACAGCACTCAGCAAGCACTACCCCAGCGCGCAGATGACTGGCGAACGCTGGTGATTACCCCACGGTCAATGGTCGGGGCCTGTGCGTGGTTGTTGATGCTGTCGGCAGTTTTTACGCCCAGCACCGCCGCCGAGCCAGATTGGCAGCACTACGCGGCGCTGCTCGCCACCCATGTCAAATCCGGCGAGCGTGACGGCGTGACACTGAACCTCGTCGACTACGAGGCCCTGGCCACGGACCCGCATCTACCCTTGGCGCTAACCGCGCTGGAGCGTTTTCCCGTCGCACAACTCACCGACCCGCGCGAGTGGCTCGTTTTTTATATCAATGCCTATAACTTGCTCGCACTGAATATGGTGGTCACCCATCGGCCATCAAAAAGCATCAAGGACATCGGCAATTTTCTGCGGCCGGTGTGGCAGCGCAGTGCCGGCAAAGTTGATGGGCAGTCCGTCTCGCTGGCCGACATCGAGCATCGTCGCCTGCGCACACGCGGCGATCCGCGCATTCACTTCGCCATCGTCTGCGCTTCGGTGAGCTGCCCGGACCTGCGCACCGAACCCTATCGTGCCGCGACTCTAGAGAGCCAATTGAATGATCAGGTGGCGCGCTTTCTCGCCAATCCCAACAAAGGACTGCGGGCGACACAGGATGTTGTGCATGTTTCACAGATTTTCGATTGGTTCGAAGCGGATTTTGCCAGCAGCGGGGGCGTAACAAGTTTTATCAGACGGTATGTCAGCGTCCCCGCGGGCCGCGAGGTGGTGGCCGATATCGATTACAACTGGCGCTTGAACAGCAGGTGAGAGAAAGGTAGCAACGTTTGCAGGTGCGTAGCCAAATGCGCTCTTAGCGCTGAGGGCTTAACACTCTGGCTGCGGCTTACGCCACCTCGTCGACGAACGCCTCCATCACCACCGGGCGCATTAATGCCAATTGTTGTAACACCGCCGCGACACGATCGCGCAGCTCATCACCGGGGTGTTCAAACTTGAGACCAACGCGATACATATCCATGCCACAGTCGGCCACCAGGGTTTGGTGCACCACCCGCGCGCGCAGGCTCAGGCTGTGATGGGTATCGGCACCACTGAGGGTCACAAGTAACGATTGATCGATTTCCAAGGGATCGGGGACGGTTAACATCACGCCGCTCGGCGAGATGTCTTCCAGCACCGCGCAGAATTCGCCGCTATCGCCGTATTCGATCTCCAGACGCTGGACCAGGCGTGCTTCACTGCGCCGCGCATCGGGACTGGGATTGGCGACCAGAATGTCGAGGACTCTCTCCAAGCGCTCTTCGTCGGCTGACGTCATGCTGTCAAAGCGCAGACCATACTCGGTAGAACCATTAACCGTGGTGGTGCGCAATACGGTCGCAAGCGTTGTGATCATGTCGCCCTTGCCGATCGGTAATAGCAGGCGCACACGCTGGCCGGCGTGCAGTTCCAAATCCACGCACCGCACCGATGCACCGCCCCAGGAAATATTGCGCATGCTGGCCTTGCAAGTCTCGGTGCTGTTAAGCAGACCGAGCTGGACAGTGGCGTTAACACTGATGCGCAGCTGGCGACGCTGTTCACGCAGCGCCGCCGACTGTGCCTCAGCGCTGGTCATTTCTTGTTCAGCACTCACCGCTACCCGCTGGGCGCGCTGTTGTGCAACTTGTTTGCGCACCAGCAGCAGTGCTTCGTCAAAACTGGCCCGCACTGCGTCGCGCAAACGTGCCGCTGCGGCACCGTCCTGGGTCGTAGCCGACTCCAAGGGAATGACCCCGAACTTCATGCGGTGCTGGGCAATTCCCAGCGCAAGAATGTGGGCGCAAGCGGCCAGCTCTTCTTGACTGAGGGATGTGATGGCGCTGTCGTGCGCCGTGCCCGGAACCGCCGCGCTGGCTTGCATAAAAAAACTCCTGTCGGGGATTGGGCGCTCACCGCCCTCCTCATCGGATATAGCGACCACAGACCGCGTGGCTTGACTACACGATTACGGATGGCGTCCAGGCTCAGAGTTCGATGCTTTGGGGTAGTCTTGCGGCGACCACGATGCCGAGCACCCCACCCACCAGGGAGGCCACAAATTCCGCAAATGCGTTGGTCTGCCAGGCCATTGAGGTGGCCAACAAAGCGCCGGCGCCAAACATGACGACGGCGGCCCGCAGCCGGTAGTCCGGCGCAACAAGAGCCGTGGCGAGCACGATGGCAAAACCAGCGAGACCCGCACAGCCGACAACAATGCCGCGCTCCCACGGCCGGAACCAGTCTGCGGTACAAAAGCCGGAAAGCAGTTGCTCAGCGGGGCAGAAACCGATGGCCAGCGTGTATAGCCCCTGGCTCAAAGCGAGCACGCCGTACCAGACCAGAATCGCAGTGGGCACTATCCACAGCCACCGTATCGTCGCGAGACGCTTCTGCCTACCGGTCCTCTCCATTCGTTTTTCCTCGTTGTGAGATCCGGCACTGGGCCGGGGGCGGGAATGTCCGCTTAAAATCGGCGCTACGGGTTCAGGCGTTCAAACTGTCGGCCAAATATTACGGCCGACTTCGACGCGATGAACGCCTCACGTCTCCAGCAGGCTGCCCAGGCGTTCGTAAGCGCGCAGAAAATCTTCCTGAAACTCCTGCATGACGGTCCGCACTGACTTGGCCTCGTTCATGAGACCAACACCCTGGCCCACCCAGTAGGTGGCGAGGTCCCGCGCGCCCGCGTGACCACCCTGCGCGAGTTTGTCGACCCGCGCCAAGGCGGGCTCACTGATCAGCGATTGCAAAGGCATGGGTAAAGGCTCCGGCGCACCGGGTGTTTCCCAGGCCTGCGTCCAGGGCGATCGTAACTGTCGCGAGGGTTTGCCAGTGCGACTGCGTGAACGCACGGTATCGCGCGAACTGGCCCGTAACATTTTTTCTTTTACGATGGGATTGGTTTCCGCCTCATGGGTGGTCAACCATACCGATGCTGTCCAGGCGCCAGCCGCCCCCATGGCCATGCAAGCCGCCATCTGGCGGCCGGTAACAATGCCGCCGGCGGCGAGCACCGGCACCGCGCGCAGGCCGCTAATCGCCTCGACCACTTCCGGTACCAGCACCAGGGTCGACACTTCACCACAATGTCCGCCGGCCTCGCCGCCGGCGACCACCAGAATGTCCACACCCGCTTCCACCTGCTTGACTGCGTGTTCGCGCGCGCCCACCAGCGCCGCGACCGGCACGGCGTGACGTTTGCCCAGTGCAAGCATGATCGCTGGTGGCAAACCGAGCGCGTTGGCAATCAGTTTGATCGGGTGGCTGAACGCCACTTCCAGCAATTGTGTGGCACCCGATACCCGCAGATTGCGCCCGAGCTGCAGCAGGCGCGCGCGTGCTTCGTCGAGATCCAAAGTGTCGATACCGTGGCGGGCCAACACCGCATCGGCAAACGTTTTGTGCGCTTGTGGAAGCGCGGGCAGCGACTGCGCTGCGGCGCTGTCGGGATGTTTGTCGGCCATTTTTTCCGGGATAAGCAAGTCGACACCATAGGGTCTGCCCTCGACATGGGCATCAATCCAGGCCAGCTCTTCTTCAAGCCGCGCTGGTGTCAATTGGCCGGCGCCAAATACGCCCATACCACCCGCGCGCGATACCTCTGCGACCACGTCGCGGCTATGGCTGAAGGCCAGTAACGGGAACTCGATGCCGAGCAGCGTGCAGATGGGCGCTTGCATGACACTATTTGCCCTTGTATACCGGTGTGCGTTTTTCCATGAACGATGCCGGCCCTTCCTTGGCGTCGGCGGTTTTAAACACCGGCGCCGAGATCGCCGTTTCAATCTTCAAGGCCTGGCTTTCGGGCACGCCGAGGCAGGCTTTGGCCGACCGTCTAATCGCCTGCACGGCAATCGGCCCATTGGCGGCAATCTTGTTCGCAATCTCCAGCGCCTTGGCCAGCGGATCGTCGAGGACATAGTTGAGGAAACCACAATTGAGTGCCTCTTCGGCGCTGATGAGATCGCCGGTTAAAAGCAGTTCCATGGCTTTGGCAAACGGCAACTGCCGCGGCAGTCTCACTGTCGAGCCGCCCGCAGGGAAAATTGCCCACTTCACTTCCTGCACACCAAAACGCGCAGCAGGCACGGCAACACGAATATCGGTGCCTTGGACTATTTCCATGCCACCGGCGATAGCGTGCCCCTGGATGACGGCAATAACGGGCTTCACGACGTCAAAATCACGCAGCAGCGCCGCTTCGAAAATGTTCGGGTCGGCGAGCACGCGCTCATCCCATTCGTTTTCGGCCTTGCGGTTGCCGGCGATCAGAGGCACCAATTGACCAAGATCGGCACCTGCGCAGAACACTGGCCCCTTGGCCGCGAGCAAGGCCACACGCACGTTATTGTCGTCACGTATTGCCTGCCAGGCATCGGCAAGACGCCCTGCAACTTCCGGATTGATAGCATTGCGCGCTTCCGGGCGATTAAGCGTGACGGTGGCGATGTGGCCCTGCACTGAATATTCGACGACTGACATGGAAGTCTCCCCTGTTGATGTTCGGTAGACCCTAGTCTAACCGCCGCTAGCGGGCTTGGGCACGGGTATCATCGCGGTTGCGCCGCGTGTAAACAGCGGGCCGCTGAGCCCGTAACGTCGACCATTCCAACGGGGCGGTTCGACCTCAATAGCGGTTCTGTGTGATACAAACGTAAACGATCGAAGAGCAAGTAACGCACCATGTCCCAGCCATCTTTGCCCAACTTTCGCGAGTCACGCTTACGCGTGCAGCGTGTCACTCCCGCCTGGTTCGATTGGGCGCTGGCACAAGCCATGACATCGCACTATGTGACGGTCGCCAACTGCCCCATTCATTACCTGTTATGGCCCGGTGATGATGAACGAGCCAACCAGCGTGGTTTGTTATTTGTGCACGGCGGCGGCGCTCACGCGAATTGGTGGCGTTTTATCGCGCCCTTTTTTACCCGCGACTTCCGCGTCTCAGCCCTGGATCTGTCGGGTATGGGGGACAGCGGCAAACGGCCGGAATACAACGCCGATCTCCGCGCCGATGAAATGCGTGCTGTTTTACAGGACGCGGATTTAGGCCCACGTCCCTTCGTAATCGGTCATTCTTTTGGTGGTTATATGACCATGCGCTTCGGCGCCGCTTATGGTCACGAAGTGGGCGGTGCGGTGATTGTTGATAGCCCGATTCGGCGTCCTGAAGGGGACGGCCCACCGGTCATGCCCTCGCGCCCACGCAGCTTTGAGCGCCACTACCCGAGTTTTGACGTGGCCGTCGAACGTTTTCGGCTGTTACCGCAACAAACCTGCGAAAACGAGTTCCTGGTCGAATTCATCGCGCGCCATTCGCTTAAAGAAGAAGCGGCCGGATGGACCTGGAAGTTCGACACCAACACCATGAACGCACGGCGCTGGGGCGAGCCCTTTCATGAACACCTGCAGGCCTTGCGCTGTCGCGCGGCACTGATTTTTGGTCAGAGCAGCGCGCTGGTGAGTCGCGACACGGCAGACTTCATGGCGGAGCTGATGGGGCCGCAGGCGCCGATTATTGAGATTCCGCAAGCCCAGCACCATCTGCTGCTCGACCAGCCACTAGCCTTCGTCGCGGCGCTGCGCACGCTGCTGGCAAGCTGGGTGTGCGACGAATTGCTTGTTGGTCACACCCCGTAACATGGATGTTCATCCCCATCATGGAGTCGATGAGCTGTTACTGGGCAGCACTCAAGACGAGATTACGGTGGCGCTGGGCGCGCCGGACCGCAACACCGAAGACAGCCATGAAGACGGCGAGCTGTCGTCGATTTGGACGTACCGTATGCTGCGCTTGGAATTGTCCTTTGATTCCGACAACGACTTCCGCCTGTCCCATATCACGTCCTACCATCCCTACACACTGGTGCGCGGCTTCAATCCGATGGGCTTGAGTGGCAAGCTGCTGCTCATGAAATACCCGCATCTGGATCTGGAAGTTGAAATCAGTAAAGACGAAAAGTATTACACCGATCGCGTGCTCGATTTGACCTTTGGTAT
>JAYUQF010000117.1:0-5156 GCA_043756885.1 Pseudomonadota bacterium | reverse complement strand
GCTGCCAGTTCCTGATCTTTGATGTTCACCTGCCGCTGCAGGATGTTGATGATTTCTTCCGCTTCTGTGAGGCGGTCCTTGAGGTCGCCGGCCTGACGGGAGGTGGAGTCCAAGGTTTCGTCGCGAACCAGCTTAGCGTCGCCACTGGCAGCCCCGGCTGCGGCCGGCTGGCTTGGCTTGCCGCCGGCAGCACCTTCGGTACTGCCCCCCGGCGCGACCAATTCCAGTCGCGCGTTCGGATCGCTGGCGACTGCGGGGGCGGCTGGTTCGGCTGGGGTGGCCGGAGTTGAGGGTGTTCCGAGCGGCTGAGTTACCGGTTTGGCGCTCGACTTGTGGCGGTATTCTTCCCACAACTGGTGCTGCTGACGGACTTCGGCTGCGGCTTCGCTGGCCGAGATCGCCCGCAACGCTGCGTCGTCGGGCATCTGGAGTACGGCGCCTCGACGCAGCAAATTAACGTTGCCTTTAGTGAACGCTTCGGGATTCTGGCGCAGCAGAGCCAGCATCATCTGCTGCACGGAAATCGAATCGTCCGGACGATAGGAACGGGCCAGCGACCACAAGGTATCACCCGTGGCCACGGGGCCGATGTCACCACCGCGCACGGTCGCGGCCGCGCTGGGCGGCGCAACTGCGCGTGGCGCTGCCGGCGCCGCGGGTGTTGCGCGCGGCTTGGGCGGCGGTGCGAACGAGGGCCTGGTGGCCGGCGCGACGCTGGGCGCGGACGGTGCGGCAGTGAGTCGGCGGCTGGGGTCATAGAGCGGCGGGTCCAGCAGCACGGTGTATTCGCGCAGCAGGCGGCCATTGCCCCAATTCATCTCTAAGAGAAAATTCAGGAAAGGTTCGCGTATGGAGTCTCTGGACGTTACCGATATGTAGTCCTTGCCGTCTACAGAATCGGCCACGGAAAAACGCAACTGGAACAGCACCGCCGCGCGTTCTATACCCGCGCGCCGGAACTGCTCTTCGCTGGCCAGGGTGATGGCTAGTGCGTCGAAGTCTTCTGGCTTGGCCCCGAGGATTTCGATGCGTCCCGCGAACGGTTCGTTCAGGGCCGAAGTGGCCTCCAGAGGGCCAAGACCCAAAGCAAAAGCCAAACGGCTCGCCAAGCAGCACAGCAACAGGGCGACGGCTCGATTCCGTAGCATGGACGTCATTCCTTAGTCGGTTTCCCCACGATGGGAAGGCTGCCGCACAGCAGCATGTCCCAAAGCTTCTAAGATTCTTTATATATCGTAAGTAACTATAGCTTACAAATGGCTTTTTACCAACATCTCCGCAATCTGGACGCTGTTCAGCGCCGCCCCCTTTCGTACGTTGTCCGAGACCACCCACATGTTGATGCCGCGCGGATGGGAGATGTCTTCCCGAATCCGACCGACAAAAACCGGGTCCTGATTGGCCGCCTCGGTTACAGCGGTGGGGTAACCACCATCTTCACGACGGTCCAGAACGGTCACGCCAGGGGCTTTTTCAAGCAGTGCCCGCACTTGCGCAGCCGTGATTTTGCCGCGGGTTTCGATGTGCACTGCTTCTGAGTGACCGAAAAACACCGGCACGCGCACTGCAGTCGGATTCACCTGGATGCTGTTGTCCTCCATGATTTTGTGCGTTTCCCACACCATTTTCATTTCCTCCTTGGTGTAGCCGTTGTCCATGAAGACATCGATATGGGGAAGCACGTTAAACGCGATTTGTTTGGCGTAAACCTCGGCCACGATCGGCTGGGCATTCAGCAAAGCGGCGCTCTGAGTGGCAAGCTCTTGAATGGCTTCTTTGCCGGTTCCTGACACTGCCTGGTAGGTGCAGACGTTAATGCGCTCGATGCCAACAGCATCGTGGATCGGCTTCAGGGCGACCAACATCTGAATCGTCGAACAATTGGGGTTGGCGATGATGTTGCGATTTTTGTACTGCACCAGGGCGCCCGGATTGACTTCAGGCACGATCAGCGGAATGTCGTCGTCGTAGCGAAACTGCGAGGTGTTGTCGATCACAACGCAGCCCGCCGCTGCGGCGCGTGGCGCGTGGATTTTTGAGACCGAAGCGCCCGGCGAAAACAGACCAATCTGGACCTTGCTGAAATCGAAGGAATCGAGCTCGTGCACCACCAGCATGCGGTCACCAAAAGTCACCCGCGAACCAGCTGAGCGCGAACTTGCGACCGCATAGACTTCTCCCACCGGAAACTTGCGCTGGTGAAGGATCGCCAGCATGGTTTCGCCTACGGCACCGGTGGCGCCCACCACCGCCACATTGAATGTCTTGTTCATATATCTATCCGTTTAGTTCGATTTCACGCTACGACAGTGCGGTTATGACCGCCGCCGCCATTTCCCGTGTACCAACCGAGGGAGCGCCAGCAGTTGCGATATCGGCCGTGCGCAGACCTCGCTCCAATACCCGCGAGACGGCGCTATCAACTTTGTCTGCAAGCTCTGCTTCGTCGAGTGTGTAGCGCATCATCATGCTCGCCGAAAGAATGGTGGCGAGCGGATTGGCGATGTTCTTACCCGCAATGTCGGGAGCCGAGCCATGCACCGGCTCAAACAATCCTTTGTTTTCAGCGTTAAGCGACGCCGACGGCAACATACCGATCGAGCCGGTTAACATCGAGGCCAGGTCCGACAGAATGTCGCCAAACATATTGGTGGTCACCAGTACGTCGAACTGTTTGGGCGCGCGCACTAATTGCATGGCGGCGTTATCTACATAGAGATGCGAGAGTTCAACGTCAGGATATTCACTGGCGATGTTCTGCACTATCTCGCGCCACAACTCGGTGACTTCCAGGACGTTGGCCTTGTCCACCGAGCACAGTCTCCTGTTGCGCAGGCGCGCAATTTCGAACCCGCGACGAGCAATGCGGGCAATTTCATCCTCGTGATAAACGAGTGTGTTGAAACCACGACGCTTACCATCGGGTAATGTTTCGATACCGCGCGGATTGCCGAAATAAATACCGCCGGTGAGCTCCCGGATAATCATGAGGTCGAGACCTGAGACAACTTCCGGCTTTAGCGTTGATGCATTGGCCAGCGCGGGAAACAACACGGCAGGACGCAGGTTACAGAATAGGTCGAGTTCCGAACGCAGCTTCAACAGGCCGCGCTCAGGCCGTATGGAGCGCTCAACCTTGTCCCATTTGGGCCCGCCCACCGCGCCGAGCAGGACGGCGTCTGCAGTTCGTGCGAGCGCGAGTGTCGAGTCAGGCAACGCGGTGCCATGGGCATCGATCGCACAACCGCCCATGAGCGCATGTTCGAGTTCGCATCGAAAGCCAAAACGTTCGCCCAGTGCCTCGAGTACGGCTTGTGTGGCGCCCATGATTTCAGGACCAATACCGTCCCCCGCAAGGAGGAGAATTTTATGCGTCATTATTGCGTCCTGAAGCGAAAAAAGGCCGCAAGAATACCGCAATCATCCAACACCTTACAGCACGATGCAGGCGCGCTAATCTTTCCGGTTATACTGCGCCGCTTCACGGCAACCAGCCTTAGTCCCATGAACCTCGGATTGCTCGAACTCAAACCCTATCCCTTCGAACAGCTCGCCGCGATTCGTGCGCGAGTGCAGCCTCCGAGCCATCGCGCGCTGATCAATTTGTCCATCGGCGAACCGCAGCATCCCACACCACCGCGCGTTCATGAGGCGTTGATTGCATCGTTGGCTGGCACCGCCCGTTATCCGGCAACACGAGGGTTGGTGGAACTGCGTGATGCTATCGTCGCGTGGGCCAATCGACGCTTTCACCTCGCCGCCGGTCTGCTCGACAGCGAACGTCATGTCCTGCCGGTGAATGGCACCCGCGAAGCCTTATTTGCCATAGCGCAGTGTGTAGTCGCCGCCGGCAGTGCCAAGAACACCGTGGTCATGCCCAACCCCTTCTATCAGATCTACGAAGGTGCGGCCCTGCTCGCGGGCGGCACGCCCTATTTCCTGCATTGTCCTGCAGATCGGGAATTTCGCCCCGACTGGGACGCTGTGCCGAATAAGGTGTGGGAGCGGACGGCGCTCGTCTACGTTTGCTCGCCCGGCAATCCGTCGGGCGCTATTCTGACTGCCGAAGACTATGCACGATTGGTCGCCTTAGCTGATCAGCACGGTTTTGTGATCGTCGCCGACGAGTGTTATAGCGAACTGTACTACGACGAAACGCAGCCACCACTGGGTTTGCTGGAATGGTGTGCACACAATGGCCGCGCAGATTTCAGTCGCTGCGTGGTCATGCATAGTCTGTCCAAGCGCTCCAATGCGCCCGGCTTGCGCTCTGGTTTTGTGGCTGGCGACGCCAACATCATCGAGCCATTCTATCGTTATCGCACCTACCAGGGCGGTGCCATGCCGACACAGGTTCAGCATGCCAGCATTGCTGCCTGGACCGACGAAGCCCATGTTGTCGCTAACCGCGCCCTTTACCGCAGCAAATTCGACGCCGTGATGCCGCTGCTCACCAGCGTCTGTCGCGTAGTGCAACCAGCCGCAGGCTTTTATCTGTGGCCCGAGCTTGATGCCGACGACCTGCTCGCCTGCGAGCAATTGCTCAGCGAGGCTGGTGTGTTGGTACTACCCGGCAGTTTCCTCGCCCGCGCCAGCGACCACGGCAACCCGGGCAAAAACCGACTACGCATCGCACTAGTGGCCGATCAAGACGAATGTGTCTTGGCGGCCCAGCGCATGCATCCCGTACTGTGCAAACTGCAAGGACTTTAATGCCATGAGTGATCTAGCCGCCATCATTAACGACGCCTTTGAACGCCGCGCAGACATCGACGCCAAAAACGCATCTTCGGAGTTGCGTAAGGCCATAGAGCACACTTTGTCGGCGCTGGATGCCGGCACTCTGCGTGTGGCTGAGCCGAGCGAGGGTCGCTGGAGAGTCAACGAATGGGCAAAAAAGGCTGTGTTGCTGTCGTTCAAACTGGCCGGTAATGAAGTCATGCCGGGCAGTGCAACTAATTATTTCGACAAGGTGCCACTCAAGTTCGCGGGCATGGACCAAGCCCAATTCGAGAAGATCGGCGCGCGCGTGGTGCCGCCAGCAGTGGCGCGTCGTGGCTGCTTTATTGCGCCCGGGGTGATCCTGATGCCGAGTTACGTAAATATTGGCGCCTATGTCGATTCTGGCACCATGGTCGACACTTGGGCGACCGTCG
>JAYUQF010000116.1:0-2019 GCA_043756885.1 Pseudomonadota bacterium | reverse complement strand
CGCAGCAGATGGCTACGTTGCGGGCGCTGCTATTGGGCTCGGGTTTTATGGGGCAAGGCAACCCGGCAATTACGGTGCACGCCGATACGCGTGAAGCGTGCACGGCGCGTCTCGCCAGTGTCGCGGTGGACGAGGGCGGTGGCGATTTCGAACAGATCTGCGGCGCCAAATTCATGGCGCCGCTTTACGATCCTGCTCGTGAGAACGCCGCGCAGGCACGGGCCTGTATTGATCAATTCGAGTTTCCGAATATCCCTTGCGAATATCCGGTGGTATGGGTGAAGGCGGCCGAAGCCGCGCAAGTCTGTGCCGCCGTAGGCAAGCGTTTGTGTGATGCCCATGAATGGGAAGGCGCCTGTGAAGGCGCGGTGCAAACACCGGACTATCGTTTCGATTTAGCCCGGAGTGTGGGTATGGGCGCCGCTGTTGCGCGTATGCGCGCCGCCCACAACCAGGCGCACGCTCCCCAGGCGCGCTGGAGTTACGGTCCAGAATTTAAACGCGGTGTGTGCGCCCAGGCTGGACGTAAGTCAGCTAACTGCGCGGGCGGTGGTTACACACAATGTGGATCGAATACCTATCCAGCTGGGGATTTCCCTGCGTGTCGCAGCCCGCTCGGTGTTTTTGATCTCAACGGCAACGCCGCCGAACACATGAACCTGCCGCTCACTGCCGCACAGATGGCGAGCACCGGCAGTACCACCCTGGGCGCCACGGAAATGAAGGGCAGCTGGTTTATCTTCGATACCTACCGCGCACATCCCGACTGGTGTCGTTGGCGCGCGCCGTTCTGGCATGGTGGGCGGGTGATGGACGCGCACAGTCATGCAAATTATCACCTGGGCTTTCGTTGTTGTAAGACGCTCGCAGCGTCTACACGTCCACCCTCAACGCCCTGACCAAGCCACCATCGCGTTCTGTGTCTGCGCAACACGACCACGTCTGTGTGGAATATAGCGCTCAAGATTTTTAATCGGCCCTTCATCGCTCAAGACCACCGACAACTTGGCATCGGTTAAAACTTTGTGCACTGACGTTATCGTGCCGTTCAACTGCATGACGTCGGCCACCAGGCGTATGCCGTGACTGTAATCAACATACTCAAGTCCATGGGCGGTGCTGAGTGGCTGGATCGGTTCGCCGTCGGTTTGATGCCACCCATAGATCGCCATACGGCCAGGATGGCTGTCCATCCGATTTGACAACACCACGTCTTTTTTGTGACCGGCCAGTAACAGGCCCGGGCTTGCTGCCAAGCGCCGCACTTGGGCGAAGATATCGGCGTTATGGCGCGTGATGTAAGCGGTGGAGCGCATCTGTGGCCCGGCGCGCAGAGGTTGCGGCAACAAATGACGCTCGGACTGGTGATAGATTGCATCGACCATGCGGGGTGTGGGCAGCACAAAGCCCAGACGCGAGGCGACCTCAGCAGCGGCCAGAAAACCCATCGGCATACGCAGGAAATCGCGATCACTACCCACCGCGAGGTAATCGGGCATCACACAAATTGTCGCTTCGAGTGTGCGGCCGTCGCTGGTGTGGGCGTGCAGCACAACAGGTTTCAGACGCCGCAGAAAATCTGGAATATCGCCGCTCGATACTGCGCGCGCGGTCTGCGCATCCCGTTGGCCACGCACCAGCTCAGTTATGCGATGCGCGAAGCCCGAGCCATCGGGCATGTGGGCCGTGCGTGGTGGAATGTCAGCGCTCAGCGCGGCGCGGCACGTAAACGCGCTCTGCGCATGGCCCTGGAACGGCACGGCCCACAACAAGGCGCTACACGACAACAACAGGGCAGTACACAACCGTTGAGCCAAGGGGTCTCCGGGGGCTGGGGCAAAAGGGTGAGGACGTTGGTGTACACCGAGCAGTGTCCCAGAGTCAACGCGCTCGCACTTCGCGCCGCCGAACTGGGCCTAAGGACCCTGGTCAGAATAATCTCTACATCCGGCTGTTCGTGAGCGGCCGCAGCGGCGTTGCATTTCTTGGCAATAGCCCCGCTATTGCCGGCGCAACGCG
>JAYUQF010000115.1:0-5178 GCA_043756885.1 Pseudomonadota bacterium | reverse complement strand
GCAGTTCGCCATAGGCGCTGACCAACTTGCGTGCGTTGTCGACCTTCAAGATATCGATGACGTCGGTCACCCACTCCGAACCAAAGCTCTCCCACGCCAGCACGTCAACACCGCGCGCGCCGAGCAGGCTCCATAAGGCCATTTCGACTGCGCCGGTGTCGGAGCCGGCAACAATGCCGATGCGGTAGTCGGCGGGCACACCGAGCACCGCGCGGGTTTCGTCGATAGCCGCCTTCAGGCGGGCCGCACCGGGTTTGGAACGGTGCGAGCGGCCGAGCAAGGCCTTACTCAGAACAGCGGGTTCCCAGCCGGGCCGCTTCGGGCAGGGGCCAGAGGAAAAACAGGGATTCACGGGTTTAATTGCTGGTTTCTGCATCTCTCATCTCATGCATTTGCGGCAGCGCAATAGGGGGCCGGGATTGTACTGGAAAGCGACTGCGTTGTAAGGAGCGCGACGTCGCGCGGTCAGTGGAAATCTCGCGACACTGCGCGCAGACGCCCGAGCAGTTTTGAATGGTCCGACAGACGTTGGGCAATGAGATGTACAACTTCCCCATCCCGTTGGATTTCTCCTACCACCCCCAACAGTTGTGCGTGCAGCAATTCGCGACGCTGAGCCTCGACCAGCGTGGACCACACGATGACGTTGATAATGCCGGTTTCATCCTCGAGAGTGACAAACACCACCCCCGTTGCCGTGCCGGGCCGTTGACGACTGATCACCAGACCAGCGGTGCGCACCCGGGTGCCCGGTTCGGCTTGGGCGATCTGCACGGCAGTAGCACATTGGCGACGGTGCAGATGGTCCCGCAACAGGGCCAGTGGGTGACGCCCGAGGGTAAAACCGAGATGGGCATAATCGGCGACGATGTCCTCCCCTTCACTGGGTGCACGCAGTAAGGGCGTGGCTTCACGGATCTGCGCGTCGGGCAACACCGCGAGCGGTGTTTCGATACCGAGCGCGGCCCATGACGCGTGATGACGGTTGCCGGCCAGGCTGGCAAGTGCACCGGCTCGCGACAGCACCCGCACCATGCCGCGGTCCAGCCCGGCGCGGCGCGCCAGATCGGTAACATCAACAAATGGCGCCACGCCACGCGCTGCAACGATGCGCTCGGCGGCGTCGTGCTTGAGCCCCTTGATCCGCCCCAGCCCCATACGCACGGCCGCCTGCCGTGAACCGCGCTCATGCGCCTCGAGGCTGCTATCCCACGCGCTCATCTGGACATCAACGGCACGCATCTCGACGCCATGGCGGGCGGCATCGGCAATCAACTGCGCCGGTGCATAAAAGCCCATCGGTTGACTGTTCAAGAGCGCCGCGACAAAGGCCGCCGGTTCGTGACATTTAAGCCAGGCCGAGACATAGGCCAACAGCGCAAAACTCGCCGAGTGCGATTCGGGAAACCCATATTCACCGAAGCCTTCAATCTGATGAAAGATACGTTCGGCAAAAGCCTCGGCATAACCGCGCGCACGCATGCCATCGAGCAGCCGCTGGCGAAAATGCTCAAGTCCCCCACTGCGTTTCCAGGCCGCCATCGAGCGGCGTAAATGATCGGCCTCGCCGGGGGTAAAACCCGCCGCCACCATTGCCAGCTTGATGACCTGCTCCTGAAATAAGGGCACCCCGAGCGTACGTTCGAGCACACCGCGCACTGCCTCGCTGGGATACTCCACCGGCTCCTCGCCATTACGGCGACGCAGATAGGGATGCACCATCTCCCCTTGAATAGGCCCCGGCCGGATGATCGCGATTTCTATCACGAGGTCGTAATAACACTTGGGTTTCAAACGCGGCAACATCGCCATCTGCGCGCGGGACTCGATCTGGAATACGCCCACCGTGTCGGCGTGCTGGATCATTTCATAGGTGGCACCATCTTCGGCCGGGATGCTCGCCATGCTCAGACGCCGACCGTCAAAATCCCGGATCAAATCAAAACTGCGCCGGATCGCGCTCAACATACCCAGACACAGGCAATCAACCTTGAGCAGTCCCAGCGCATCAAGATCGTCTTTGTCCCATTGAATGACGGTGCGCTCCGCCATTGCGGCATTTTCGATGGGCACCAGTTCCGACAAGGCCTGATCGGAGATCACAAAACCACCGACATGCTGCGAGAGATGGCGGGGAAAACCCAGGATCTCGCCCACCAGCATCACCACGCGTTTGATCACCGGGTTATCCGGATCAAAACCCACTTCGCGCAGGCGCGCCGACATATCGTTGCCCCGGTCCCACCAGTAAAGATTACCCGCCAGTCGCTCGACCTGCTCGACGCTCATGCCCAGCGCCTTGCCCACATCGCGAATCGCACTACGCAGGCGATAGGTAACAACCGTTGCTGCCAGCGCCGCGCGTTCGCGACCGTACTTGGCATAAATATATTGAATGACTTCTTCGCGCCGCTCGTGCTCGAAGTCGACGTCGATATCGGGTGGCTCGTTGCGCTCTTTCGAAATGAAACGCTCAAAGAGCATTTCCATGCGTGCCGGATCGACCTCGGTGATGCCAAGACAGAAGCACACCGCCGAATTGGCCGCCGAGCCGCGCCCCTGACACAAGATGCCGCGGCTGCGTGCAAACATCACGATGTCATGCACGGTCAGAAAAAAAGCTTCGTAACCAAGCTCAGCGATCAGGCGCAGCTCGTGTTCGATCTGAGCACTGACTTTTGGCATCGCACCGTGCGGCCAACGTGTTTTTATGCCTGCCACGGTCAACATCCGCAGATGGGCGCTCAAGGTCGAACCTGCCGGCACCAATTCCGCCGGATAACGATAACGCAGCTCGGCCAGGCTGAAGTGACAGCGCGCGGCTAGCGCTGCGCTCGCGGCCAGCAAAGCGGGCGGATAGATACGCGCCAGCCGCTCGCGCGGGCGCAAATAACGCTCGCCATTGGCAAACAGCAGCCGGCCGGCCGCCATCACCGTGGTGCCATGGCGAACAGCAGTAAGAGTGTCTTGCAAAGGTTTGCGTGCATGGGCGTGCATGTGCACGTCACCACTGGCCACCAAGGGCAGACCATAACGCTGGCCCAGACTCTCGCTATGGGCTAACAGCGCCGGGTCGTAACCGCTGTAAAACAGCTCGACCGCCAGCCAGGCGCGGCCGGCAAAATGCGCCGCGAGCCAACTCGCCGCCTCTTCATCGGCCGCGCTGAACTGGGGCAGCAGGATCACCAAGCCGTCATCACGCAGCAGTTCGAGATCGGCACGATGTAATTCGTAGGCACCCTTAACTTGGCGCCGGCGGCCACGGGTAACAAGCGTCGAGATGCGCTGATAGGCCGTCAGGTTGTCGGCCAGCAGCACCAGCTGCAGGCCGTCACTCAGCTTCACTTGTGTGCCCACTATCAACTGGAAATCGAGCTCGCGCGCGACGACGTGGGCGCGCACCACTCCTGCCAGCGAACATTCGTCGGTCAGCGCCAGCGCGCGATAACCAAGCCGGTGGGCCTCGCGCACCAGCTCTTCAGGATGGGAGGCACCACGCAGGAACGTGAAATTGCTGAAGCAATGCAGTTCGGCATAAGCGGGCAACGGCGCACTCGACATGGGAATAGGAGGGTTCGAATCAAAGGATTAATACGAGGCGCTGTCTCACTTTGAAATTGGACGCCCTTTCAAAATACTGTATAAACAATCAGTAATTATTTGACAAGCTCGTCACACTACTCTGGCCGACTCCGCAGTCGCATAATCATCTTCTCAATGCAGGGAGGCATAATGAACAAGTTCAAATTGGCTATCGCGACGAAAGAGATAAGTGCCGCGACACGGCAATCCTGGGCGGCAACTATCAGCGAAATTGAAGAGAAAATTGAACCAAGCCGATATTGGATGGTTCTAGGAACTCTGGATGGTCATGGAACGTCCGCGGCCGATGGCATCGTTCCGGCTTATTGCTTGGTCCCTGAGGGAGATGATGCGGCCGAGGCAGTGCTTGAAATCGCTCTCATAAAGCATGGAAAGGGTGCGCCACGGGCTAAGGCGTTAAATATCTACCTGCACCCGCGCTTCGACTTGGCTGCCCGAGACTCAGTTGATCTGGCTTTCCTTACGGAATACTCGGATGTCATTGGGGGTGCCCTGACAGAAGCGATCCGCGTAACGTTGTATGGTGACGATCCTGTTAAGGAATTAAAACTGTACGCAAGAAGTGATGTATGGATATTTTCAGGCAATTGCGCTAAACATCAGCAAGAATGGCGGCGTAGACGGATTAAATGTACGTTGCCAGGGTCGCTGGCTAGTTTTTGCCAGAAAATAGGAGAGGAGCCATGAGCGGCAAAACAATTGAATTTGGGCTTGTTCAGAAGAGGATTACGGAAGCGGTTTTTGCAGCTACCGTGAATCTCCCTATAGGCGAGGCTAAAAAAATCGATTGGCTTTGTTCAAAAGCTGATAAATACATAGCGATGGATAAGAACAAAGCGGCGTAACTGCCCAAACGAATTTCCTTGAAGGCCGCTTAGCGCGGCCTTTTTATTGGCAATTTAAGTGGCCGCAGCGCGCCTTATACGGCCCGCGAACCTTCGGGACCTCGTCCTTCAACACCCCCGTAGTTTCTTCCAGACTCCAAACGTGATCGGCATTACCCGTCACCATGCATGGCCGGAGTCATATCGAACGTCTTATGGCCGCTCCGGAAATTCAAATTGAGACTGCACCATATACAAGCAGTTATAGATGACCAGCGATTCCACCATCCCCTTCCTGCGGCCCGCGGTAACTCAAGAAACGGCGTGCTGGGCCGACATGCACATCGTTAGTGGAGGGGTTCCGACATGTGCGTGCGCGTTTTATCAGTCTTTGTGGCTCTCGGCCTGCTGGCACCGTTTGCGCTGGCCAATGGCCCCGTGCCCGCACTGCCCGCTATTGAGATGACACCCGTCAAACAGTTTGTGCAGGCGCGCGTCACCGATGCCCGCGACCTCACCCTTGTGCCACCAGCGCCACAGCTGGTGATGCCAACCGATCTCGATTGCACCACGCTCTACAACCGGCGTGTGGCCCTGATACGCGGCCAGCTTGACCACGAACCCACCGACTACTTCAACGACCCGCGTATCGGTGCCAGCACGGTACTCGGCGCGGTCTGGACACCGGCGTTTTATTACCTGCCATTTCGCACCTTGCAACGCTTTCAGGCCGAGCAGCGCCGCCCCCACC
>JAYUQF010000114.1:0-2025 GCA_043756885.1 Pseudomonadota bacterium | reverse complement strand
CCGCGACGCACGGCGCGCGTCATGAGGTCGAGTTCCAGGTCACCAAGCGTTAACACTGTGGCCGGACCGTCGGGTGCGGTGCGACGTTTCAGCGCCTCGATACGCGCCTCAAGCTCACTGAACGCAAAGGGCTTGACCAGATAGTCATCAGCGCCCGCCCGTAAGCCACCCACCCGCTGATCAACCTCGCCCAGGGCTGACAACAACAATACCGGCACGCGGTTGCCCGAAGCGCGCAGCGTACGCAATACCGTCAGTCCATCAACTTCCGGCAGCATGCGATCAAGCACTATCAAGTCAAACTGCTGCGTGGTGGCGGCCAACAATCCTTCGCGACCATCGGCTGCGACGTCGACGCTATGTCCTGCTTGTATCAAGCCATTGCGGATGAACTCGCGCGTGTCGCGATCGTCTTCGACAACGAGTAAATGCACAAAATGACTCCTGAAAGCGGGCTGCAACTAACGGCAATCCATGCTGCCGCATTGTGCCGGCTGCAGGCTGCTGCGCCTACCCGCACAGACATTACAAAAAATTAATCACCTGGAAAGCTTCGGGTAATGGACGCAGGTCTATTCTTCGCTTCGTTGCACAGGCAAGCCCAGGAGGCGCCCCATGAAACCAGCTATCGCCCGCATAATAAAAACCGATCGCCGTTACGTCGTCGCAATCGCCCTGCCACTTACGCTGGCTGTAATCGGTTGGCCGGGTGCCCATGCAGCACCCGTGATGCCAGCCGCCGCTGCGACGTTCGCACAACCACAGTTTGCCGACGTCATCGAGACCGTGCAGCCGGCTGTGGTCAAAATTGCCGTGACAAAAAACGCAGCCAAGCTCGCGCGCCCAAACGGCCGCCCCATGCAGCTCGACCCCGACTCGCCGATGGGTGAGTTTTTCCGCCACTTCGGCCCCGGTCCTTATGCCTTCGGTCCTCAGCAGGGCGAAGCCGGGCGTCGGGTTGAAGGTCTCGGTTCAGGGTTCATTATCGACAAGAGCGGTTATATCGTTACCAACAACCACGTCGTTGGTGATGCTGATGCGATCAAGGTCACCCTCAGCGATGGCCGCGAATTGGTCGCAAAGCTCGTTGGCACCGACCCGCAGACAGACCTCGCGGTTATCAAAATTGAGTCCAAGGCCGCTCTGCCTATCGTGAGCTTCGCTGACTCAGACCGCGCCCGCGTCGGCGACTGGGTGGTTGCAATTGGCAGCCCCTTTGGATTTGGTGGCAGCGTCACGGCCGGTATCATTTCGGCGCGTGGCCGCGATATCAACTCCGGCCCGTATGACGACTATCTGCAGATCGACGCGCCCATTAACAGCGGTAACTCGGGTGGCCCGGTGATCAATGCCGACGGTCAGGTAGTCGGCGTGAATACTGCAATTTATTCACCCAACGGTGGCAATATTGGTATCGGTTTTGCGATCCCGGCGCGTGAGGCACAGCGCGTTGTTACCCAGTTGCGCGACCATGGCGGCGTGGAACGTGGCTGGCTCGGTGTGCAGATTCAGCCTGTCTCGGCAGAGATGGCCGAAGCCTTACACATTGAGGACAAGGCCGGCGCGCTGGTTGCAGCAGTGCAGAGCAAGAGCCCGGCGCAGCGTGCCGGCCTGCAGGCTCGCGATGTGATCGTGAGCTTCGGCGACACGCCGCTCAAAGACGCCCGCGATCTAAGCAAAGCTGTCGCAAAAGCGGAGCCAGGCAGCAAGGTCACTATCGTCATCATGCGTGACGGTCGCTCGCGGCGGCTCTCCACCATCATCGATCGCAATACGCAGAACGATGTAGTGGCCAATGATGATCAGCAAGACCGTCATTCAAGACAGGACAATCTGGATGAAGCCTTAGGTGTCGCACTGGGCCAACTTTCCAATGATGCGCGCGCACAACTGAACCTCGATGACAGTGTGCAGGGCGCGCTGGTAGTGGGTGTCAAAAACGGCAGCGCGGCCGATGAGAGTGGGCTCAGACCCGGCGACATCATCGTGCGCGTCAATAACGCCGAAGTGGGTGATGTCAACAGC
>JAYUQF010000113.1:0-2027 GCA_043756885.1 Pseudomonadota bacterium | reverse complement strand
ATCACGATGCCCCGGTTCGTTATGACGCATTCGCACTAACCGACGTGCTCGCATTGGCCGGTGCCACAGCCGGTCACGGCGACGAACTGGTGCTTGGAGCCCGCGATGGGTACGCACCTACCGTGGCCTACACCGCACTCGCCAGCCAGGAGGCCTATCTCGCTTTCCGCGAGCACGGCAATCCGGCTGGCTTCGGTTTGGTCAAGCAGGGCCGTACCATGGTCTCGCCCGCACCTTATTTTCTGGTGTGGCGGGCCGGTAAATCACTGGGCGCAGATTTTCCTTGGCCCTATCAGCTGATTCGGATCGAAGTGGTCGATTTCACCACCAAATATGCCGCACTGTATCCGCATGGGAAAACCGGCGATGGCGCGGCACTGCGCGGCTTTCGCACGTTTAAGACCCATTGTCTGCGCTGTCATTCGGTTAATCTGCAGGGCGGCTCGCTGGGTCCCGAACTTAACGTACCGAAGAATGTGACCGAATTCTGGAACGAGGCTCATCTGCGCGCTTTCATACACGATGCTTCGGCTTACCATGCCCGCAGTAAGATGCCGACCTTCGTCGGCGTACTGAGTGCGGCCAATATCGATGAATTGCTGGCCTATCTGCATCTCATGAAAACCCGCAAAATCCAGACACCGTAGGGGAGGGTAAACATGGCCAGACACGAACCTGCCATGCTGGTGGAAAGCGAAGATGGGCCCGCCATCCGCCAGGCTATTTTTGACGCTATCGAAAATCAGATTCGCGATCGAACGCCGCCTGAAGTTGCACAAGCGCTGGTGCGTCTGATGGCGGCTGGCGAACCACGAGACAATGCATTGCGCTACATTGCCTGCGCGCTGTCGGTGGAATTTTTTGAGATTCTGCACAACGAAGCGGGTTACAACGAGGCGCGTTACGTGCGCAATCTGCAAGCCTTGCCGGTCTTGCCTTACGATGAAAGCGAAATTTGACACAACCGGATAGCAATGGCCGCTGGACTTGACGGCGGAACGTTTGAGAACCATCAATGACAGCCGCGCGCGCATCCGCGCGTGGCGCTGGTAACGCAAGGGGGAGACATGATTACCAAGGGCATCAAAGAACTGTGTGCGCAAGCTGAGCGCGAGATTGAAACCATGACGGTCGCGCAGGTGATGGCAGTCAAGAACGACCCCACAGTACAACTGGTCGATATTCGTGACATTCGCGAACTATGGCGCGATGGCTCGATTCCCGGCGCGACCCATGCCCCGCGCGGCATGCTGGAATTCTGGGTTGATCCCGCCAGCCCGTATCATCGCGAAGAGTTCGCCTCCGGCAAAAAATTCATTTTCTTTTGCGCTGGGGGTATGCGTTCTGCACTCGCGGCCCAGTCTGTGCACCATATGGGCCTGGCGCCTGTGGCGCACATGGCCGGTGGTTTTGGCGCCTGGGTGAAAGCCGGCGGCACAGTTGAAGCCAAAGAGGCCAAACTTCCCGCAGCGAACAAGCCTGCATAACACCGCACGCGGTGTCTTCGAGTCGAGCCCGCGCGGCACCCCCTTGGTGGTGGCTCCGCTCGGCGCTGGTCCTGCTGGGTCTCGTGACGATAATGGTCTGGGCCTGGCAGCAGCGACCATCTGCATGGTCGGGTGTTTGGCACGGATTGATGCTGCCGGGCGTTATGCTCGCGCTATGTTCTCTATTTGCCTATAGCGCTCGTTTTGTCCATGTCATGCGCTTGATGGATCTCGATGTAAACAGACTCGAAGGTCTGCGCATCGTGAGCTTCGCGGTGTTCTGCCAATTTTTTGTGCCCGTGGGTGGTGGCGCTGAGCTCGCCAAGTTTTTTAAGCTGCGTGGACTCGCGCCCCAGCAGCGGACCTTGAGCAGCGCGGCCGGCATCGCCCTTGAACACATCATCGGTCTGGCCGCGCTGCTGACCATTGCCAGCGTGCTGTTGGTTTTTCTGCGGCCATTTGCCCTTGAAGTATCGCCGCTGGTGGTGGTTTTTGTTGCACTGTTGATTCTTGCGCTGGGGGCGGCGGTGTTGCTGCGAC
>JAYUQF010000112.1:0-2028 GCA_043756885.1 Pseudomonadota bacterium | reverse complement strand
GTGCGGCCAGTGCGTCGCGAGCATTGTCAAGCGCAGCACTCTGCGGTGCGGCTTTGGCGGCATTGGCCAGGTAAGTCTGGGCGCGATCGAACTGACCGATATTGGTCGCGTCACTAGCCAGTGCGAGATAACGTTGCGCGATCACGCGCAGCCCGCGATGGGCGAAGCGATTACCGGGCTCCAGGCTTAATACCTCGTGATATTTTTCATAGGCGTTTTGACCGCGTGGTGACATCAGACGCGCTGCCGCGACATCATTGCTCGCGGCCAGTAACAACAAGCTCAGTTGTTCTGCGGTTGAGGTATCCGTCGCCGCTGGCGGGGCTGCTATGGGTGCCACGCGCGGGGCTGCCGCCGAGGGTGTCGGGGCGCTTATCGGCACAGGCGGCAGGCTTGGTAGTGCAGCGGTTGCGCCCAGAGTCGGCGCAGTTGTGGGCTTGGTAACGGCCAGCGCGGTGCTGGCTGGCTGCTGCTTGATTTGATGGGAAGCTAACCACGCGGCTGCCAGTGTTGCGCAGAGTATCAACACGACTGCGCCGACGCGGTAATGCCGCCGTCGCTTCTGTGCGTTTTGTGCACGGTGCGATGTTGTTGGTGTGCGCGTGAACTGGCTATAGCTGGTGGCCAGCGTGACGGCCAGCGTCGGCGCGCCGGTGTCCATGCCCACGGTCGGTGCCGTGGCGCTGTCCCAGTCTGCCGTATCGATTTCAGCGGTGACGGCCGGCGGTAATGCGGCGCGCCATGCGGCGATGTTCTGCGGCCGGTCCTGCACACGGAACGCCAGCGCATGATCAACCGCGCTCAATAATTGTGAGCTGTAAATCCGCTTGGCGTGGTGCGCGCCGGCCTGATAGCTGTCGGCGGTGTTCTGTGCCAGGGCCTGCGAGCGCTCTACGGCGTCGTTGGGTGTGCGTCCGGTCATGGCACGATAAATGGTGGCGCCGAGGCCATAAATGTCGCTCCACGGCCCCTGCTCATCACTCTTGCCGGCGTACTGCTCGATAGGCGCATAACCCGGTGAAACAAAGTTGGTGATGGTGCGCGCTTCGCTACCGATGGCTTCGCGTGCCGAGCCGAAGTCGAGCAGCACGGGGCTGCCATCACTGCGCACAAAAATATTGGCCGGCTTGATGTCACGGTGCACAAAACCCTGCCCATGGATCACGTCCAGAGCGCCCAGCAGCGGATGGAGTATTTGCAGGATCTCGTGCTCGGCCAGGGTGCCGCGATTTTTTAGCAGGCGATCCAGGCCTTCACCTTGTTCGTAATGCATCACCATATAAGCCGTGCGATTGGCTTCAAAAATGTTATGCACGCGCACGATGGCGGGATGTTCAAATTTGGCCAGCGAGCGCGCTTCGAAGATGAAGCGCTTAAGCCCGGCCTCGTATTCTTCGACCCGCTCATCGCTGAGCGCCAGCACCGAACCATCGCGTTCGCGATGGGCGAGTTGGCCAGGCAGATACTCTTTGATGGCAACCGGTCGATGCAGATTGTTATCGGTGGCCAGATAGGTGATGCCAAATGCACCCTGGCCCAGCACGGTGTCGATGGAATACCACAGCAGGTTGGTGCCGTGGACGAGGGCGTTGCGATGGGAAGACGGCGCTGCAGACATGCGGGGACGTTGGGTGGCGGGAGGCGATTTTTTATACCGCGCAATGGTGTTCAAGGCAAGCAAGGTGGGCGCCGCCGTGCAAGGGAATGTGCGGTTAGCGGCCTGCCTGCGGGTGCGCTGAAACCCCGCGCCTTCGCGCGTAGCGGATTAAGCGAGTTTGACTTCGGCCACGCCGCTCACGGCTCCGCACCGAGCGCTTCGAGCCAGTGCTGGTAGATCTCGACATCGATACTGTCCTGTGCCCCGCCACGATAGTTGGGCCACACATCACATTGGCGGAAGCGCACCCGGTACAGCGGCTGACGGGGCAGGCCATCGCGGCCATAGGCCAGTTCTTCGGCATTGGGATAAGTGCCGCACAAACGCTCGATGAGGCCTTGTTTGCCGCGAATATAAAACGGCGTGCGGAT
>JAYUQF010000111.1:0-5204 GCA_043756885.1 Pseudomonadota bacterium | reverse complement strand
CGTATCTCACGGCCGAGTTCGAGATGAAGTTGAGCGGCCCCATCGGCCAGCGTTTCGTGCGCTTGCAGGCGCGCGTGCATGATGAAACAGATGCTCTGCATTTTCGACTGCGCCGCGAAGTCTACGATGTCGCGACGCGGCGCTATCTGGTCGCGCTCGAACGCGCGCTGCCGCAACTCGATTCAGCCGACATTTACTGGCGCATGATGTTTGTCATCGGCGCGTTTCTTTACATGATGTCGGGCGTCGATCGGCTGGACGACCTCTCCGGTGGGCGCTATGCCTCGGATGACATCAACGAACTCGTCGAGCGCCTGACCAGCTTCGTCGTCGGCGGCATGATGAGTCCGAGTACCCGTTTGACCAGGACGCCTATCTGACCCCTGCAGATGGCACCGCAACCCGTCGCCAACCGCGTCCTCTGCTGTTCGCTCGACTCACTTTGACCGTGAAATGTTGGCTATCAGCTTGAGCCGGCCATACTGCGAGCGAAAGTCCCAGCCGATCCAGCGATCACGGACGCCGCATTTCAGGGCCGCTGCCGACAGGCTCAGTTGCGCCACCCACTGCTCGCGCCAGATCGCGACATACCACACCGTCTCACCAATCTTCGGGAGCTCGCCAAGATAGTGGTGATGCGCCATCTGCGCTTGATAGCGCGCTTCTTCGCCGCGCTCGACCGGACGCACGTGAAGCTCCGAGAGCGATCTGCCGAGGAATGTCGCCGCTTGCATGCGGCCCTTTATAGTGGAAAACGCTGGCGTTGTCCAGCCTACAACCCCAACCCTCTAGTTCTACTATGCAATCCCTGCAGGACAAATTCGCCCTGGGTGCTCTTCACGCCAGTTTCCCATGAGACTTTTGGTCAGGGTCTCGACGTCGGCTTTGACACGCCGGTCGCGATATTGCGCCAACACACCCGGATCGCGTTCGCCCGCCACGATAGCACGCAAGATCTGCTGCCCGGTTTTGCCCATCACATCACTCAAGACCGTATCAACTTGCACGTTCATTTCTGTCAACGCTTTCTGCACATGCTGCACACTGCGCGAGGCATCCTGGCTCAAACGACTACGCTGACGCACGTAGGCACGCAAAACGCAGGTTTCATCGGAGGGACGGAAGGCGCCTTTGAGCAAACCATAACTCATCAATTGCTGGATCCACTGACAATCGAGCACATCGCTTTTGCGCCCGCTGACTTGACGCGTCGCACGCGGATTAACCAGATGCACCTCGAAGCCGGCCCGGTCCAGCACCTCATATATCGGGATCCAGTAAACCCCGGTGGCTTCCATCGCCACGACCCGTACCCCACACTCCTTCAACCAGGCAGCCAGCGCCAGCAAATCGTCGTGCAACAGCCAAAGCTGCGCACCGCATCGGCACAACGCCCCGGATCTACGGCGACGTAATGCCGCTTCTGTCCGACATCGATACCGGCACAATCCGGGTGAATAACCTGCAGACGGTGATTGCTTGGCTTGCGTAACATCGTGATTTCTCCCAACATGACGACGAGGGTGCTGGGTAAAACTGCGGCGAAGGTTCACTCTTTCATACGAGGTCACGGTTAACCGTGCCATCAACGACCCCACGCCGAGCGCAGTTCGGGCCACGCTGCTAGACGGGTGCGAACACACCAGTGTCTATCCGGCCTCTGACCCAGCACGGTCATCCTACCGCTCCCGATGTTCCTTGCGCGACAGCGCGGTGAATCTCATCCTCGGCGGCTGCTAGCTGCCTGGCTATCTTGCCCCTACAATAACGCCGAGCCTGCATTTCGAACCATAAAACAGACAGCCCATGTCCGAACTGCATCCCATCGTGGCCGTGACCGGCTCATCCGGCGCCGGCACGAGCAGCGTTAAAACTGCCTTTGAGCGCATTTTTCAGCGCGAAGGCATAAGTCCTGCTGTGATCGAGGGCGATAGTTTCCATCGCCACGATCGCAAACAAATGGAATGGGAGGTCGAAAAGGCTGCCCTGCAGGGCAAAACCCTCACCCACTTCGGCCCTGACGGCAACCTGCTCAGCGAGCTTGAGACCCTGTTTCGAACCTATGGTGAAAACGCCACGGGCAAACGGCGCTACTACGTGCATACCAGCAAGGAGTCGCGGCGGCTGGACAGCAAGCCCGGCACGTTCACGCCCTGGGAACCGCTGCCCGACAACACCGACCTGCTTTTTTACGAGGGGCTGCACGGCGGCTTTATCGACGAGGCGGCAAATATCGCCCGTTTTGTTGACCTGCTGGTGGGGGTGGTGCCGATCATCAACCTCGAGTGGATCCAGAAAATCCATCGCGATCGTGCCGTGCGGGGTTATTCGGCCGAAGCTGCTACCCATATGATTCTGCGCCGTATGCCGGATTACGTGCACTACATCTGCCCGCAATTCTCCCGCACCGACGTCAATTTCCAGCGGGTGCCCACCATCGACACCTCGAACCCGTTCACCGCCAGCGAAATTCCGTCCAACGACGAGAGCATGGTCGTGGTGCACATCGCCAACCGGCGCAAGATCAATCCGGATTACCGCTATTTGCTGGAAATGCTCCACGGCTCATTCATGTCGCGGCCCGATACCATCGTGGTGCCAGCCGGCAAGATGGTATTTACCATGGAGTTGCTCCTCAACCCGGTGATCGGAAACATGATGGAACGGCGTAATCACGCGCTGAAACTAAGCGCGGCTTAGAGACGCGTTAGGTTAATGAGCGGCACCCCGCGCCGGGGCTGCCAAGATACTGGATAGATCGAACCCGCAGGGGGGCTCGCGATGCGCACGATTCTGGTGCTCAATGCCAAAGGTGGCAGTGGCAAAACAACGGTGGCGACCAACCTCGCCGGTTATTACGCGTCTACAGGCGCCAAAGTTGTGCTGGCAGATTTTGACCCGCAAGGTTCGAGCATCGACTGGTTGCGCCAACGGCCCGCTAGCGTTGCCAAGATCGGCGGGGTGGACGCGGCGGCAGGCCCCTTGCGTGTGCCGCGCACTACCGATGTTGTGATCATGGACGCGCCTTCACGCACCCATGGCGAAGTGCTGGTCACGCTCTTGCGTAAAGCGCAGACCGCGATCGTGCCGGTGGTGCCCTCGCCGGTGGACATCCGCGCGGCGCAACGCTTTTTTGGCGAGCTGCGCGAGGTGCGGCCGCTGGTCTCAAACGACGTCAAGATTTGCACGGTGGCAAGCCGCGTGCGCGATGGTGCGCGTACTTCCGACGATCTTGAAGACTTCCTCATGGATCAGAAACTGCCTTCGGGCCGACGCTTCCCGTTTCTGACCTGGTTACGTCAGAGTACCCACTATCTGAAGGCGGCCGAAAAAGGCTTATCGATCTTCGAGCTGCCACCGGCCGCCTCAACCGTTGACCGCGAGTACTGGATGCCGCTGTTGAAGTGGTTGGCAAGCCCGCGCAGTGTGCCGGAAGGCTGACGGGCTCCCGTAAGTCCGACTGATTCGGACGTCGGCGTTTATCTCGCCCCGCAAAACAAACGCCTGGACATGCACCGGTGCGGATTTCATCCTGTGAGCTCGCCCATGAAATCCACATGAGAGCCGCGCCATGACCACACGTCGGCAATTTCTTGAGCGGGTTGCCACCCTGGGTGGCTTCAGCGCTGCGTTTTGTGCCATGCGCGCACTCGGCATGACAGGCGAACCCGATGCCCAGCGGCCGCTGCGCGTCGCACCCGCCAAACCCGGCACACACATCGTGATCCTCGGCGCGGGTATGGCGGGCCTGGTATCGGCCTGGGAGCTTGAACAGGCGGGTTACCAGGTCACGCTGATCGAAGCGCGCGAACGTGTCGGTGGTCGCAATTGGAGTGTGCGGCGCGGTACACGCGTCGAAATGACCGACGGCAGCGTGCAAACCTGCGGTTTTGCCGAAGGTGAATATTTTAATGCCGGGCCAGCGCGACTGCCCAGCCATCATCAAGCGGTACTGGGCTACTGTCGCCAGTTTGGTGTCGCGCTCGAAACCGAAGTCAACATGAGTCGCAGTGCCTTCATGTCCTCACCGGGAGTCCATGGCGGCCAGCCGTTTCGCATCCGCCAGGCGATGAGCGATACACGCGGCCATATGACCGAACTGTTGGCCAAAGCCATCAACCGCGGTCGTCTCGATGATCAGCTGAGCCTTGCAGATCGTGATCGCTTAGTCGCTTTTCTGCACACCTATGGTGATCTGAACAAGGACGGTGAATACCGCGGCTCGCAACGCGCGGGTTACAAGCTAACGCCCGGCGCGGCTGATCGCAAAGGTGTGGCAGTTGATCCTCTGTCTATGCACGAGTTGCTCGATGCTGATCTGTGGATTGCGATCCTGTTCGACGAATTTGTCGATTGGCACGCCACCATGCTGCAGCCCGTTGGTGGCATGGATCGCATTGTGCTGGCCTTCGAGTCGCGACTGCGCTCCCCTATTGTGCGCGGCGCCGAAGTGGTTGCCCTGCGCAGCACCGAGCGCGGCGTGAGCATCAACTACCGCAAGCTGGCCAGCGGCGAAACGGCAACGCTTGCTGCCCACTACGTTATTTGTACCCTGCCCTTCCATATCCTGGCTGGCATCGACACCGATTTTCCCGCGACGGTCAAAGCCGCCCTGGGGCGTGTGAAATATGATCACGCACTGAAGGTTGCTTTTGAGGCGCCGCGCTTCTGGGAAGATCAGCAAATCTATGGCGGCATTTCGTATATCAAGAATGACACCGGTCTGATCTGGTATCCGAGTCACGGCTTCCATGCGACGACCGGCATCGTGGTGGGTGCGTACGCAGTCGGCGAGACCGCCGTGCGACTCGGTCATCAGCCGCTCGCCGCGCGCATCGCCGCCGCCAGTGCGTCTATTGAGCAGGTGCATCCGGGCTGTTCACAATTACTGCGACATGGCATCAACGTAAACTGGAACCAGATCCCCTACAGCCTCGGCCCCTGGGCACGTAGCTGGGAAGGTGGCGAAGACAATGACCCTGCCGATTTCACCTTGCTCAACGCCCCGGCCGGTCGCGTTTATTTTGCGTCCGGCAACCTCAGTCAAATGCATGGCTGGCAGGAAGGTGCGGTACTGTCCGCCCATCGTGCAGTGGAGATGCTGACCTCGCGCGCCGCGCAAGGCAGCCCGGTATAACAAACGAAGCCAAAGGAAACGATATGCACAAGAAGATTGATCAACGCCGAGCTCTGATCAGCGTCGG
>JAYUQF010000110.1:0-2034 GCA_043756885.1 Pseudomonadota bacterium | reverse complement strand
AAGCTTTGCTGCTCGATGCTGAGGGCATGGTCTCTGAAGGCAGCGGCGAAAATATCTTCATCGTCCGGCGCGGCAAACTATATACGCCGTCCATTACTTCGGTGCTGGAAGGCATCACGCGCGATACGGTCATGCAGATTGCCCGCGAAGAAGGGATCTCCGTCGAAGAAAAGCGCATCACCCGCGATGAGATTTACATTTCCGACGAATGTTTTTTCACCGGCACCGCCGCAGAAGTGACGCCGATCCGCGAACTGGACAATCGGCAGATTGGCCAGGGCTCGATCGGCCCGGTCACGCAGAAGCTGCAAAGCATTTATATGGATCTGGTCGAAGGTCGGCGCAAGTGCCCGGCAGAGTGGCTGACCCTGGTCAACTGAGACGCGCCGCGCGCCGTCACAATCATGAAGCGCGCGGTGGTGGTATGGCAGTGGACCGATGGCAAACGCGGTCATGAGCGTCAATGTGAGGGTCTGCTCGCGGCGCTTAAACGTCGCATAGCGGTTGAACATTACCTGCTGCCTGTCACACCATCATCACTGCAGCGTGGGTTGGCTTTTGTGGCCGGCACCTTGCCAGCCTGGCGCGACCTACCCAATCCCGACTTGATCGTAGGCGCCGGCCGTCGCTGTGGATGGCCCCTGCTCACCGCGCGCCGCGCCCGCGGCGGCTACACTGTCTGCATCATGCGCCCGCAACTGCCGCGACGCTGGTTCGATTTATGTGTAATTCCGCGCCACGACGGTGTGCCGCCCAGTGCAAACGTGATCGTGACTGAAGGCCCGCTCAATCCCATGTGTCCGGCTGCGACTCGCGAGGCCGGTCTCGGTGTGATTCTGCTTGGCGGACCCTCTGCCCACCATGACTGGCACGATGAAACAATATTGGCGCAGATCGCGCAGCTGCGAGCATCTACACCCGACATGCATTGGGTGGTGACCGATTCACGGCGCTCGCCGCCAACATTAGCCGCGCGCCTGGTGACGATGCCCGATCTTGAATTTATGCATCATCGCAACGCGCCAAACACGTGGCTGCCGGACTTGCTCGCGCGCGCCTCACAAGCGTGGGTCAGCGCCGACAGCGTATCGATGATCTACGAAGCGCTGAGCGCCGGCGCCAACGTGGGTGTGCTGGCGGTGCCAAAGCGGCGCGCCGATCGTATCAGCGCCATCAGCGATGATTTGCATGCACGCGGCCACATCATGTTCTTGGCCGATGCTGGGCACGATACAGCTTCGTCACCGCTCTTGTTGCAAGAGGCCGAGCGTGTTGCCGGCCTGATTGTGACGCGCTGGCCAGCCTTGGGCTGCCCGGCATGAAACGTCGCTTAACGGTTGTCCAGTTGTTGCCGCAACTCGATGTGGGCGGTGTTGAGCGTGGCACCCTACAGATTGCCCAGGCCCTGGTCGCCGCCGGTCATCGCGCCATCGTGATCAGCGCCGGCGGCCGGCTGGTGCCCGAGCTCGTGGCCAGCGGCGCCGAACATCTACAGTTGGGTATCGGCGAAAAACGCTTAAGCAGCCTGCGCCAGATCGGCCCATTGCGCGACTATCTGCGCGCCAATCAGGTTGATGTTGTGCACGCGCGTTCCCGTCTGCCGGCCTGGCTGGGGCACTTGGCCCTACGCGGAATCAACGCGCGGAGTCGGCCGGCCTGGGTTACCACGGTGCATGGACCCTATAGTGTCAACGCTTATTCACGCATCATGGTCAGCGGCGAGCGTGTGATCGCGATCTCGCAATTCATACGCGGTTACATCATCAGCAACTATCGCAATGTGGACAACACACGCATCGTGGTCATTCCACGCGGCGTTGATCGCGCCGACTATGCTTATGACTTTGCACCTTCGGCGTCGTGGCGAGGGGCCTGGCATGACGAACATGGGACCCTCACTGGTCGCGCGCTGCTGATTCTGCCGGCACGTCTGACCCGCTGGAAAGGACAACTCGACTTTATCGAAGTCATCGCCCTTTTGCGCAAACGCGGCTTGGCTGTACATGGCCTTATCGCTGGCGCGGCGCATCCGCG
>JAYUQF010000109.1:0-2037 GCA_043756885.1 Pseudomonadota bacterium | reverse complement strand
TGTTATTTCACTCAACCGTAGTCATGGTAATCCGCTACGCAGCCATCGCGCAGGGTCCATAAACAGGCGAGCTCAAGTTTGACCGTTTCGCCATTTTTGGCGAAGCCCTCAATATCAGCCGTGGGTGTGCCTTCCCAGGTCAGTTCGGTGACCACGGTGTCGCCGCTGGCAAACTGTCGACGGATGGAATGGAAACGACGGTTGGGCAGCAGCGTGCTGAACTCGCGCATCATGGCCAGCAGATTTTCCGCGCCATCAACCTGTGCGCCGCGATTGTGATGCTCGACGTGGATGTCTTTGGTCATCAAGCTCGCCAGGGTGTCGAAGTCCTTGGCGTTGTAAGCGGTTATCCAGCGATTGGCGATATGAATCGGGTCAGCCATGATCATTTTTCTCCAGAAAAAAGCTGTAGGAGGCGTGTTGCATCACGCACGGGGTTTGACGTTCAAGCCGGCCAAATCGCCCTGTGCGCGCCAGTCCCGCAGTAAGGCGTAAAAGGCCACGCCGCCACCGGCGTAATGGCCTTGCAGAAATCCGTCATTGCCACGCGCCGTGCCTTCGCCGTTGTAATAACCCGGTGTGCAGCTTGCGAGGTAGTCGGTCATCATGTCGGGCGCATTCACCTCGGCAACCCAAGCCGCTTCAGCCTGTTGGCTGGCTTCCACCGCGGCTAGATTGCGCGCCTTGCTGTGTGCGATCACTGCGGCGATATGTTGCGCCTGGTTGTCGAGCATATAGGTGAAGTTGGGCACATAGCCGGTCTGGGTAAACCCCATGTGATAACAATTTGGAAAGCCGTGGCTGTAGAAGCCATGATAGGTGCGCATGCCGTCAGCCCAATAGTCAGCCAGCGAAAGACCATCACGACCGAAGATCTCCAGCCCCGCTTGTTTGGTATAGGTCACACGACCCACTTCAAAACCGGTTGCGAAGATCAGGCAATCCACTTCGTATTCGACGCCGTTGACCACCACGCCTTTTTCAGTAATGCGCTCAACACCTTTGCCGCCGGTATCCACCAGGGTCACGTTGGCGCGATTAAAGGTCGGCAGGAATTCGTCATTAAATGTCGGGCGTTTGCACCATGGCCGATACCAGGCTTTAAGCGCTTCGGCCGTATTGGGATCAGCGACGATGGCATCCACCCGCGCACGGGTGCGATTCATTTTTTTGAAGTCGGCGATTTCGGCCAGACGTGACATATCGGCGCTGGAAACATCGAGCTCGCCGTGCTGCCCGAGCAATTCGCTGAGCGCTTTGAACAAGTCCGTCCAACCATCGTTGACCAGATCTTCGTCCTGGGGAATGCCTGCCAGCAGACAGGAAAAATTATGATTGCGTGCCGCCTGCCAGCCTGGCTGCAGCGACTTCGCCCAGGCCATGTCGGTCGGAAAATTGCGCCGCTCGTCGATAGCCGACGGCGTGCGTTGAAACACATAAAGCTGCTGGGCCGACTGCCCAATATGAGAGACACACTGCACAGCGGTGGCGCCGGTGCCGATCACTGCCACCCGTTTGTCTTTCAGCTTATGCAGATTGCCACTGGCATCACCGCCGGTGTAGTCGTAGTCCCAACGGCTGGTATGGAAGGTATGACCCTTGAACGTCTCAACACCGGGAATGCCCGGCAGCTTGGGCCGATTTAACGATCCGCTGGCCATTGCCACATGCTGGGCGTGGAACACATCACCGCGATCGGTTTTGACCACCCAATGGTTGGCCGCTTCGTCCCAGCGCATCTCCAGCACCTGGGTCTGAAACAGTGCGCGCGAATACAGATCGTAATGGCGGCCGATCCGTTGCGCGTGTTCGAAGATCTCCGGCCCAAAAGAATATTTTTCCTTGGGGATGTAGCCCGTTTCTTCGAGCAAGGGCAGGTACACATAGGATTCAACGTCGCACTGGGCGCCGGGGTAACGGTTCCAGTACCAAGTGCCGCCGAAGTCACCGGCTTTTTCAATAATCCGGAAATTGTGAATGCCCGCTTCCTGCAGACGTGCACTCATGAGCATGCCGCCAAAACCACCACCGAGCACG
>JAYUQF010000108.1:0-2041 GCA_043756885.1 Pseudomonadota bacterium | reverse complement strand
TAGTAGAGTAAATCGATGACGTGGGGAACGCCGGCGCGGGCTGACCTTAGGCCAACGAGGGGGATGCGGGCCACGGGGCCCGCATCGACGCGCGCGGTTTAGATAAATTTTGCGTACGTGTCGAGCAGTGGCAGCACCACCTCGGGACCGGCCGCCGGCACCGGGAAGATAGCGCGGGTGACACCTTTGTCGGCCAGCCCCTTAAGCGGGTCATTGCCTTCGGGAGCCATGGCGAAAAACATGCCGAGGGTGATCTCGTCGGGATTGCGCCCGCGTTTTTTGCACGCCGCATGCACTTGCTTCAGACCACCATCAAAGTCGTACATGCCACCGATCGGCATCCAGCCAGTGCAGAACTCGGCGATATGGTCGGCCGTTTTGGGGCCGGCTGCGCCGCCCATCACAATCGGCGGATAGGGCTTCTGGGTCGGCTTGGGCCACGCCCAGCTCTTTTCGAAGTTGATGTGCCCGCCCTGATAGCTGGCTTCTTCTTTTGTCCACAACTCGCGCATCAAGAGCATGTTGTCGCGCAGGATCTCACGGCGCTTCTTGAAGTCGAGTTTGTGATTGAGCATTTCTTCCACGCACCAGCCATAACCGATGCCGAGTTCGAAGCGGCCGTTGGAGATCATGTCCAGGCTTGCGACTTCTTTGGCTAGCCAGATCGGATCGCGCTGCGCCACCAGGGTAATGCCGGTGCCGAGACGCAACTTGCTCGTCACTGCGGCGCAGGCGGCAAATGCAACAAATTGGTCATGGGTGCGCCAATACTCCTCGGGCAGCGGCGGCGCGCCGACCCGGCCACCCCAGGGAGTCTCGCGGCTGCTGGGAATGTGGCTGTGTTCCGGGAACCACAGCGATTCAAAGCCCCGCTCTTCGCAGGCTTTGGCCAGGGCTATGGGTTGAATAGCCTTGTCGGTTGGAAACATAATGATGCCGATATCCATGGATACCTCCGGTTGTGGTTGTTGTTCGTGGTGCGCGGGGAAAGTAGGTGATCGGCCCGGTAAAGGCAACGCATGATTGTGCGGGTCTAAATTTATTCAGACAAAATTTTCGAAGCAAAAAAAGGCCCGGACCAGCCGGGCTTTTTCAGGACACCAACGCAGTTCTCAGAACGGAATGCCGTGGGCACCAGCCTGCATGAACATCAGCATCGGGATGGACAGCACGGTATTGGTCCGTGAGGCGAGAAACGCCACACGACGCGCGGTCGCTTTTTCCGCATCGGTCGCTGGTTTCATGCCCAGGATTTTTTTCTGGTTGGGCCAGATCAATCCCCACACGTTGATCAGCATGATGGTGCCTAACCACGCCCCGATGCCAATCGCAGTCAGACTCGCGTTATGGGCACCAATGCCGAGGGTGAATGCGCCAACCAGCGAATACTGTGGTGCCATCTCAAGGTAGGCTGCACCGGTGAGCCAGGTGACGAGTGCCGCCCAGCGGAACCAGAACAGCGCGCGTGGTGCGACATACTTGGTGATGGCTGCCGGCCCTGGCCCTTCTTTGTCCGCATTGGCGGCCGCCAGCGCTGGCACCTGCACAAAATTGAAGTAATAAAGAATCCCGATCCACATGACGCCGGCGAGGATATGCAGCCAGCGGTCAATCATCATTAGTGCCATGGTTCCAGCTCCCGAGTTGGTATTGTTGTGAGGGTGTGGTCGGCCTGCTCAGGCGCCGGCAATTGCTTTGGCCACGAAGGCCAGGATGACGGCCAGTACGACGCCAGCGACTACCGTGCCGGAAATGCTATCCAGTGGATTCATGATGAAGTCCTCCCTAGTTTTAAGTGATGATGCCCGGTGAGGGTTACACGATTGTCTGTGACGAGGCTCAAAAATTCAAACACCAGGCGCCATAGGCGCAAGCGTTGTGCGGGAATTGCAGGTGCGGCTCAGCGCAGCCATAGGACTGCGGGCGGATAGGACAGCCAGATGCCCACAAACACCACGCCACCCACCCAGTTATTGTTCATGAACGCGGCAAAACAACCCGCACGACTGCGCTCGCGGATCAGATACTGCTGATAGACAAA
>JAYUQF010000107.1:0-5229 GCA_043756885.1 Pseudomonadota bacterium | reverse complement strand
TTCCACCGCTTTACCCATTGGTGCTCGCGGCGCTCGGCGGCGGCAGTGGTGTGCCGAGGATCGACTACACCGTCAACGCGTTTGCGCAGGCTGTGGCGGTGGCTGCCACCTACTGCTGGGCGCGACGCATTGGCTGTGGTCAACCTGCGGCCTTTTTATCGGCACTGAGTCTCGCCATTACCCCGATTGCCCTTTTTACCGCCATGGGCATTTTCAGCGAACCGCTGTATCTCGCTTTGTCGATGACGGGCTTGGCCGTGGTTTGTGGCCCGCAGATCTCCAGCCGTGCGTGGCACGCAGCAGCATTGTTGTTTGGTCTGGCTGCCGTTACGCGCAGCGTCGGTCTTTTTGCCGTCTTTGCCCTGTTGCTGACGTGGGTGTGGCGCACGCGCGCGCGCGAAGCCCGCTGGGTGCCGCTACTCGCACTCGCGCCATCCGTGCTGTGGCTGCTGGTGAAAGCCAGCAACGGTTGGCAGGGTGGTTACGTAAGCACAGTGTTTGCCGGAGGCGTGGCGCGTGTGGCGCTGGCGCTGCTCGCACAACTACCGACTAATCTGCATGCGCTGGCCTATCACTTTGTGCGCTGTTTTGATTCACTCAACAATCAGCACAGCGCGGTGATGCTCGCCATCCTGGTGCTCCCGGCCATACTGTGTTTTGTGCAGCGGCTGCGCGCGGTCTGGGCCGACGCATGGTACGCGGCGTTGTATTTGCTGGTGCTGATGCTGTGGCCTTACCCCAACCATTTTGCGCGCTTTCTGCTGGTGTTACTGCCTTTGTTCTGTGCCTATAGCTGTCTTGGCATAGCGCTGCTGCTTGCCCGTTGTGGCGTATACAGGCTGCGTGCATTCAGCGGCGCGGTCACGGCCAGCCTGCTCGTGTTAGTGCTGCTGCCGAGCTTTGTGCAAGTGCTGCACCACATCAACGGTGCGAGCACCGCGCAGGCACGTGAATACACGCGGATCAGTAGCTGGTACGGCCACGACAGCTTGAGCGAGGCCCGTGTCTCCACGGCTTTTTCGCTGCGGGTGCTGAAAACCATGGCGAGTATCGCCGCGCAATTACCGCGTGATGGTTGCGTAAGCTCGACGATGGCCGAGATGTTTATGCTGCATGGCCGGCGTTGGAGCCGCCCGCCACCTCCCCAGCACGCTGATCTGGACAGCTTGCGCGCCGCCCTGGCCGCCTGTCCCCACGTTTTGTTACTGGGTGCATCGACCTCACCCTCTGCCGATTTTCCGCGCTATTACCCCGCGTCTCGGGTCGCGAATGAGCTGTCGACATTGTTTGTCGTGCCGCTGGATGACAGGCAATCTAAAAACTCTCCGCAGGCAATCTTGGCGCGATACGACGGGCAGCGCACGACCAGCGGGCAAGCGCGGCAACAATCACGCTTGCGATGAGTCCTCGTCTACCGCGCTGCGCTTGGCAGGGGTTAAAAGTCACTATAATGACGCCCGGTTCATACCGGTATCAAATGAGGGGACAAGAGCATGGCTGGTTTATATTTCGAAGAATTTCAGGTTGGTCAGATTTTCAAACACGCGATCCATCGCACCTTGACCGAAACCGACAACGTACTGTTCACGGCGATGACCCATAACCCGGCGCGCCTGCATCTTGATGAAGAGTACTGCCGCAACGAAACCGAATTCGGCCAGCGCATCGTCAATAGCGGCTTCACGTTGGCGCTGATGGTCGGTATCAGCGTGCACGACACCACCTTGGGCACCACCGTTGCCAATCTTGGCTGGGACGAAGTGCGCTTTCCGGCGCCACTGTTTCACGGCGATACGATCCGCGTTGAGAGCGAAGTACTGGAACTGCGGGAAAGCAAATCCCGGCCACAAAACGGTGTGGTGATCTTCGCGCACCGCGCTTTCAATCAGAACAATGTACTGGTCGCGGTGTGCAAACGCTCTGGCCTTATGCTGAGGAAACCAACATGAGCCTGCGTTCACTGCTCTTCGCGCCGGGCGACAGCGAAAAAAAGATGACAAAAGCCGCCGAGTGTGGCGCTGATTGTGTCATCCTCGATATTGAAGATTCGGTGGCAGCTTCGCGCAAACCAATCGCGCGTGAGATGGTGCGCGATTATCTGAAAGCCGGCACCAATCCCAAGGTCGAGTTCTGGGTGCGGGTCAATCCGCTTGACGGCCCCTACGCTCTGCACGATATCGCTGCAGTCGTACCGGCGGTGCCACGCGGCATTATCCTGCCTAAAACCAACAGCGCCGACGACCTGGTGCAGGTCTCCCATTTCATCGATGTACTGGAAGCCGAACACGGTATCGCACCGGGCAGCATCGGCATTATTCCGGTCGCGACCGAAACGGCAGCCGCAGTATTTGGCCTCGGCACTTACAACAAAACGACCCCGCGCCTGCGGGGTTTGACCTGGGGCGCCGAAGATCTCGGGGCGGCGGTTGGCGCGAGCAGCAATCTCGAAGCCAACGGGCAGTGGACTTCGCCCTATGTGCTGGTGCGCTCGCTGTGCCTGTTTGCGGCCCATGCTTCTGGTGTGCAGGCGGTGGATACGGTGATGGCGGATTTTCGCGACCTGGCCGGTTTGGAGCGGGTGTGCAACGACGCGCGCCGCGATGGTTTCACCGGGAAAATCGCCATACATCCGGCGCAGGTGCCGGTGATTAACCAGGCCTTCACACCGAGTGACGCGGAAGTGGCCCATGCTCAAGCGGTGCTGGCCTTATTCACGGCCAACCCCGACGCGGGCACGATGCAACTTGATGGCAAGATGATCGACAAGCCCCATCAGGTGCAGGCTGAGCGCATCGTCGCAATGGCGGCGCGGTTTAAAGGGCGTTAAGACACGCCCAGCGGTGATACACCATTAATCCGGGCGTCCGATGGCAACACGCGTGCCCAACAAGAGTCAACAACTATGAATGCCTGGGTCGAACAGAAAAAATTTGTCAGCGTTGATGGTCGCCGCATGGCCTATGTGGAAATGGGCAGCGGCCGACCGATCGTGTTTCAACACGGTAATCCGACCTCGTCGTATCTGTGGCGTAACATCTTGCCGCAGCTGGCCGATCTCGGGCGATGTATTGCTATCGACCTGATCGGTATGGGGGATTCGGACAAGCTGCCGGACTCGGGCCCGCAGCGGTACAGCTTTGCCGAGCATAGCCACTATCTGGATGGCGCTTTTGCCGCCCTCGGTATTGATCGCGATATCGTTTTTGTTTTACACGATTGGGGCTCGGCCTTGGGCTTTGACTGGATGCGGCGTCATCCTCAATCCACGGCGGGTGTCGCCCATATGGAAGGCATCGTCAAGCCGCTCAGCTGGGATGAATGGCCGGCCGCTGCCACAGAGATATTCAAAGTGTTTCGCTCGCCCGCCGGCGACGACGTGGTGCTGAACAAAAACGTCTTTGTTGAAAACGTCCTGCCCAGCTCAATTCTGCGCAAACTCTCCGACGACGAGATGGATGCCTACCGTGCACCGTTTCGCGAGCCGGGTGAAGACCGGCGACCAACCCTTAGCTGGCCACGCCAGATCCCGCTCGCCAATGAGCCCGCCGATGTGTGCGCACTGGTGGAAGCCTATGGCACCTATCTCAAACACGCGCCTATGCCTAAGCTGTTTATCAGCGCTACGCCCGGCATGATCATGAACGGACCACCGGCCGATTTTGCGCGCAGTTTCCCGCACACGACGGAGGTGAATGTAAACGGCCTGCATTTCATCCAGGAAGATTCGCCCGATCAAATTGCAGCGGCTCTGCGCAATTGGATCAAATTGCTCTAAGGCCAGCGATGATGGATCTCACCACACTGATTGCCTTGGGTACCACAGCAAGCCGACAGGTGACGGTAACCCGCGAGCTGACCGTCGCCCACGCTTATGCCGGCCTGCCGGAAGTGTATGCCTCACCACAGATGATTATGCTGATGGAGATGGCTTGCGCTGACGCCATCGCGGATTTATTGCCCGCGGGCTGGGTGTCGGTTGGCGCACAGGTTGATGTTAAGCATCTCGCTGCCACACCTGTGGGTATGACCGTCACGGCGAGTGCCAAGGTGATTGAAGTCACCGAGCGCAGCGTGCGATTTGTCTGCACCGCGCACGATGGTCTGGATTTGATTGGCGAAGGCTTCCACGTTCGTGCGCCGGTGGCCTTGCATCGTTTTGTTGAAGGCGTAGCGCGAAAAGCTGCGAAATTTGGAGAACGCCCATGAGTCAGCATTTCGATATAACGAGTCGGGTCACTACACGCAGCTTGCGCCAGATGAAAGCAGACGGCGAAAAGATCGCGAGCCTCACCGCCTACGATGCTGCCTTCGCGCGGGTTCTGGATGAAGCCGGCATGGACTTTATTCTGGTTGGTGATTCGCTAGGCATGGTGGTGCAAGGTTTGAACACCACTATCCCCGTGACCATGGATGAGATGGTCTATCACACCAAACTGGTTTCGCGCGGTATCAAACGCGCCATGCTGATGGCAGATATGCCCTTCATGAGTTACGCCTCCGGTGAGGATTGCCTGCGCAATGCGGCCCGACTCATGAAAGAGGGTGGTGCCGAGATCGTGAAATTGGAATGGGGTGAGCTCGAAATCGACATGGTCGCGCGGCTTACCGAGTGCGGGATCCCGGTGTGTGCGCACCTTGGCCTCACACCCCAGGCGGTGCATAAGTTTGGTGGCTTTCGCGTGCAAGGACGGGAGCAAGCCGCGGCGCGCAAAATGAAGGAAGACGCGCTCGCGCTTGAGCAGGCGGGTGCCGATCTGCTGTTGCTGGAATGTGTGCCGATGGCGCTCGCGGCTGAAATTACCGCTGCCTCCGGCGTGCCCGTGATAGGGATTGGTGCTGGGCCGGAGGTGGATGGCCAAATTCTGGTGCTCTACGACGTGCTCGATATTGCGCCCGGCAAACGCACCCGCTTTTCCAAAAACTACATGGTCGGCGCGGACTCGATTCACGTCGCTATCGCGAATTATGTCAACGAAGTGAAGACCAAAACTTTCCCGACTGCGCAATTCGGCTTCAACTGAGGTTAGGGCAGTCGCTGGGATTGGCCAGGGCTGCTGATTGGCAAACAGACTCGGCTGTCACCCGCGCCTCAACTTGCTTGTTGCAAACAAGTAATTAGTAGGGGAATAATCCCGCTATGGCAGCCAGCATCAAACTCGACCAGATCGAACGCCGTACCCAGGCCGAGCGCACAGCGCTGTCGGATCAGCGCATGCTCGACGCCGCGGT
>JAYUQF010000106.1:0-15262 GCA_043756885.1 Pseudomonadota bacterium | reverse complement strand
GGTGTGATGGGCCTCGTGGCCAGTGTTTCGGTGTCGGCCCAAAGCATCGACTACGGCAGCTTCGTGCTGGACTTCGACGAGACCACGGCTTTTGGTATTCCGAGTCTGAACTTCAACGGCGGCGATGGTCTGGTTGGCTTTGCCTGGTCAGTGCCGACTTCAATTTCTATCGCCGTCAACGACGATGTCGGCTTTCTCGAATTTGATCTGCCGTCTTTCACCATCACCGCCAGTGCCGGTTATCAATTGAGAGGGCCGGTCGATGGTTTTCTGGGCAATCTGATCTTCAACGAATTTGGTGATAGTCAGGCCACGGCCTTGATCAGCGGTACCGGCGGGGTCGATGGCGGTGCGCCGATCGCTTTCGCCGAAGAAATGCACCGCACGGTAACAAGCGGCATCCCGGGTGTATTCAGCGGCGGCTATTTTTCTTCGAGCGTGGGCGCGCCCCTGGGCAATTTCACCAGCCTGGCTTTCGACGCCGGCAAGTTGACCTTATCGGTATTTGGCACGGGCTCCATCCTGGCACAACCCCAGAACGAACTGCGCGTAAGTTTTTTCGCCACACCTGCGCCAGTGCCGGTGCCGACGGCGGTGTGGTTATTCGGATCGGCGCTGGGTGGTCTTGGTTTGATGCGTCGTCGCCGCGTCTGACTACGAGCACCTGGGCGGGCACAAAGCCGCCGTTGGCGGCTTTGTTGTATCTCACGCTAGGCAACACCGCCCTGCTGCGCACCCGTATCGAGGTGCGCGATGCAGGCAAGATCAATTATGCGCCACGGCGCGGCGCGCTCAACGGTAGTGACGGCCGTGTTGTGCACCACCATGTTCGGCTCCATTACATGACTGCGGCTATCGAGTATGCGTTCGATCAACGACCGCAAAACCAGGCCGTGGGTGATCACCACCAGATCACCGTCAACCTTGCCCAGGTGCGATTGGATAAGTAACCAGGCTCGATCAACCCGCGCGTGAAATACCGGCCAGGACTCGCCGTTGGGCGGTGCAAAATCTGCTGCCATGATGTCGATGCCGTGCTCGGCATAAGCCGAACCGCGGAAGTCACCAAAATTGCGCTCGCGCAGGTTGGCGTCTTCCAGCATGGGCGCGCCGCAATAAGCGACCACACCGGCGGCCGTCATACGCGCCCGCCGGTAGTCGCTGGTCAGCACCAGGCCGATGTTGCGAGAGGCCAGGCGTTGACCCAGACGTGCAGCTTGGGCGATGCCATTGGCACCCAAGGGTGTCTCGGGAAACTGGACGATGCGGCCAGCGTTAAGTTCGGTTTCGCCGTGGCGGATGAGCAAGAGCGTCATGGTGTGGGTGTGGGCTGCGGATCTGCTGGGGGGGACAGCAGCAGTTTAGCGTGATCCGGCGCGCGCAGGGGCGTGGGCCGGCTCGCGCCAACGTCCCCAAACCCCGCCCTGCTGGCCAGGCGGGGCCATCCAGGCAACTAATTCAGATCAAGATCGTCCAGATTGAACTCTTCCGACGAGGGCTTGGCTTTTTGCACTTTGCCACCATCGAAGTACACCGGCAGATCAAAGCTCGATACGTTTTCTTTAGACACGGCTTGCAGCTCGGCGGGCAATAACTCGGCGTCGGACTGCTTAAAGGGGCGATTAACACAGCCGACCGTATAGGCTTGGTTCTGCGTTTTCATCTTGGCGACTTCAGCGTTGTAGTGCTCGATGGATTGATTGAAGGTGCGTACCGATCCGAGGTGGGCATTGACCTTGTTGTTGAAACTGTCTACGGCAGGCTGGCTGGTGAAATTTATCTTGCTCCTGCTGGTTTCGATGGCCGTCTCGGCCGCGCTGATGGATTTTTTCTGAGCGTTGATTGCCCCCACCCCGTTCTTTAGTTGCTGGTCGAGAGTTTTCAGGGCCAATTTGCGTTTCATGCAACTCAGCAGTTCTTCATAATTCATGCCGCGTACACCTGCAACCGCGCTGTCTTCGGCTTGTGTATCGAACGAACCCTGACGCGCCTGCGGATCTTCGACCGGGTGCTTGGGTCGATTGATCGAAATGGTGGGCGGCGGTGGCGGCGGGCTGGCGCAGCCCGACAGGGTGACAGCAATTATGAAGAGCACGCGGCGAAGCTCAGTCGAACGCATAGGTCGGAAACCTCCATGTATCGGTGTGCGTGGTGGGCGCGGCAAATGGTACAGCGCGACATCCACAGGGTGTTATCGATCTCACAATGACAGTGGCAATTGGCACATATTTGTTCGCGTATAACGGCGCGAACAAAAACGCTGCCACGTTCACCTCATCGCTACGCCTGTGAATCAGGACGCCAAGAGGCAAACGCTTCGGCCCCGCGCGCAAACAACGCTGCGGTGCCACCCTGCGGACTGATGATGATGCTGTCGACGCCGGCGGCATAATCGGCCTCTACCAGTGCACGGCAGTGGGCTTCATTGCCAAAACTGAAAACACGATGAACGATGTCATCGCTGATGGCGGCAGTAATGCGTTGCCGATCGCGTGTGGCATAACCAGCCCGTGCTTCTTCTACCGCCTGGCCATAACCGAGTTCGATCATGACATTCTGGTATTGCGCGGCGGAGGCATAAAACGCCAGATGTTGACGGAAATATTCGAGACCGGCATTGCTGTCGTCGGTGAGATAAAAAGCGCGACGTTTGATGATTTCGAGATCTTCCACGCGGCGTCCGGCGCGTTTGGCGCCGACATCCAGACGCTCCAGTGCGTAGCCCATGCGGTCAGCCGGTGTGAAGTCGTTAAGCAAGACACCATCAGCCACTTCCCCGGCCAGTTCCAGCATCTTGCCGCCGATGGCACCCAATACCACCGGCACCGGCGCGCTCGGTAAGGATTGCAGCACAAAGCCATGGCTGCGCAGGGTCTGGCCGGAAAAGTCGGTTTTCTGGCCGGCCAGGATTTGGCGCAGGAGATAAACCGTCTCACGCACGCGGGTCAGGGGTTTTTCGTATTTCAAGCCGTACCAGCGCTCAATCATATTGGGTGTCGACGCACCCAGACCGAGAACCAGGCGCCCGGGTGCGCGCGCTTCGGCCGCTACCACCGCGCTGGCCAGCAGGGCGGGCGGGCGATTAAAAACCGGCACGATGCCGGTGCACAGGCGCACCCGCGAGCAGGCCACGCCGAGGCCGGCGGCCATCGTCAGCGGATCTTCCAGACCTTCGGCATCGGCTAACCAGAGATCGTCATAGCCCTGGGACTGTGCCCAGCAGCCGCGTTCAAAACCGGCATCAAGGCCGGGCACCGGCCACAGCATGAGACCCAGGCGGCGCGGACGTCGTATTGTGTTCATCGTTTGATGATCGCCAAGTGCGAGCTATCTGGCAATGGTGTCAGTCGCCTGTGCGAAGATCAGGATGAACCCCCGCTTTTGGACAATCACAACATTGAGGTCTCACCCATGGCTGTAGATCAACCGTCCGACGCATCTGAACGCGAGGATCTACCCGCTGCCGTGCGGCGCGAAATCGCCGCTCATCACGCGCTTTACGCCCGCGATCCGGAAGCTGCTCATCTGTGGGACCCGGTGGTCATCGGCGTGCCGGGTGGCGCGGTGCCGTGTCTGCTGCTGCACCATCTTGGCCGCAAGTCGGGACAGCACCTGAATTCCATACTGCAGTACTACCGTCATGGTGATGACATTGTCATCGTCGCTTCGAAGGGCGGACTGCCGCAACATCCGGTGTGGTATTTAAACCTGCTGGCCGAGCCCGCTTGTGAGGTACAGATTGGCGTTTTTCGCACGCCCGCCGTGGCGCGCACCCTGCACGGCGATGAGCGCGTCCGCTGGTGGCGGCGAGTGAGCGCCGAGCAACCTATACAGCTGCAATATCAGCAACGCACCACACGTGAGATCCCACTCATCATGCTCGATATGCCGGCGGCACCGCCGCGCCGCGCTTGAGCGTACTGACTGTGATGAAGAGCAGGCGGGGTGCGCATCGCGTCTGGCGCGCCGCTCCGCGTGGCGCTGGCACGCATCGCTCTGCACCGGTGCGGGCCTACTGGCGGGTTATGGAATTCTCGATCCGATCGCGGCCCTGATTGTCGGCTTTCTGATTGCCAAGATGGGCTGGAGCTTCGCCTGGAACGCACTGCACGACCTCATGGACAGAGCGGTTGATGGCGCTGAAGTAGAGGCTATCCACCAGACCCTGGTCGCGACCCCGGGTGTAAACGGTGTGCACGACCTGCGTACACGCAAGATGGGCGACATGATCGTGGTTGATGCCCACATTGAAATAAACAGCGGTATCACGGTCGAAGCCGGCCACGATATTGCCGTTGCGGCACGCGAGCGGGTGATGCGCCGTCACCGCGTATTAAACGTCATGACCCACGTCGACCCCCATGGTCGACCGGATCTCGATCATCGCGTCGCTGACTCCTAACCCTCCCCAAAAGCGGGTCCCGTCCCGTGTGCTTGCCACTGCCCTGTTGTCACCGCCATCATGAGCGCCTTATCACGGACCCATGACTGTCGAGTCTCGTGCGTCCACTAGTTTCGTTAGATCACACTGACCGCAGGGGAGAAAAAACGTGGCACGAGCAGCGCAAGACATGACAGCAGCGCACAACGATACTGTCGAAGAAATGGATGTACTGATCATTGGCGCCGGGGTTTCCGGGCTCTATCAGCTCTACCGCCTGCGCCAGATCGGACTCAATGCCCGCAGTTTTGAGGCCGGTGGTGGGGTGGGTGGCACCTGGTACTGGAACCGATATCCGGGCGCGCGTTTTGATTCTGAATCCTACAGCTACGCTTATTCGTTCTCCGAAGAACTGTTACAGGAATGGGATTGGACCGAGCACTTTTCCGGCCAGCCCGAGAACGAAAAATACCTGAACTTTGTGGCCGACAAATTCAAACTCAAGCCGCATATCCGACTCAATTCACGCATCAAGTCGGCCATCTACGACGAAAAAGCCAATCGCTGGGACGTCACCACCGAAGACGGCCATCGTGCGCGTGCCCAGTATGTAATTTCTGCGGTTGGCATTCTGTCCGCCACGCATATGCCGAATATTCCGGGTATCGAGACCTTTAAGGGCCAGTCTTTCCATACCTCACGCTGGCCCCACGAAAAAGTGGATTTCACCGGCAAGCGTGTCGGCGTGATCGGCTCGGGGGCGACCGCGGTGCAGCTCATTCCCTATGTGGCCAAAGAAGCCAAACATCTGACCGTCTTCCAGCGCTCCGCCAACTATTGTTGCCCGTTGCGCAACTCCACCATCGGCGATGAAGAGCAGGCCAGAATCAAAGCCAGCTATCAGGAGATCTTCAAGCGTTGCAATCAGACGTTTGCCAGCTTCATGCAGGAATTTGATCCACGCCGCACTTTCGACGTGCCACAGGCCGAACGTTACGCCTTCTACGAACATATCTGGTCGCAGCCAGGTTTCACCAAGTGGTTCGGCTGTTTCCACGACATCATGACTGACGAGGCCGCCAACGCGGACTACGCGGAGTTTGTGCGCAGCAAGATCCGCGCCCGTGTAAAAGACCCCGCGGTCGCCGAGCTGCTATGTCCTAAGGATCATCCATTTGGTGCAAAACGCATTCCGATGGAGACCGGCTACTACGAAGTTTTTAACCAGGACAACGTCAAACTGGTGGACGTCAAGTCCAAACCCATACTCAGCATCACACCCACGGGTGTCAAAACCGCCGACGCTGAATACGAGTTCGATGTCATCATCTACGCAACCGGTTTTGATGCCATCACCGGCGAGCTTGCGCGCATGGATATCCGTGGTGTGAATGGTCAGACGCTCAAGGAAAAATGGGACAACGGCCCGAGCACCTATCTCACCCTGCAGACGGCCGGCTTTCCAAACCTGCTGATTGTGAACGGCGCGGTGTTCTGCAACTTCACGCGTTGCGTAGAAGTTGTCGGTGAGTGGGTGGCTAATTGTCTGAGTTATATGCGCGACAAGGGTTACCAGCGCATCGAGGCCGATGCCAGCGCGGAAGAAGCCTGGAACGAACACGCGCAGTCGCTAACGGAAGGCATGATCTTCACCAAAACCGATTCCTGGTTCATGGGCACCAATGTGCCTGGCAAAAAACGTGGCTTTTTATTCTACGCAGGCGGCGCGCCGGCATTCCGCGAAAAAGTGTCAGATGTCGCGGCCAAGGGTTATGAAGGCTTCAAGTTGAGTTGAGTTTCAGTGTGGTTTGAGGCCGGGATACACACCGGCCTTCGATTTATCTATTGGGCATTTCCTCAGGCGCCAGCGGCCAAGCGCTTTGTACCCCCTCAGCTTGCCGCCAAACGCTGACCCAGCGCGCGCAGCAGACCCGCGCCGTCACCGCGCCACGCGCTGCCATGCATACACGCGAGGATCGATGGCTTTTCGACTGCCAGCTTCTCGATCAAAGACAATACATGGCGAGTGTGGGAGAAATAATCCAGCGGTTGTCGAAATGCTTCGCTGGATTCCAGGATGTCCGTTTCGATTAAGGGCGCTGCGCCGAGGCCACCTTGGGTGAAGAGATCACCGCAGAACAGCGTGCCTGTTGTCAGCTCCATCAAGTAGCCGGTCTCCCAACCGTGGGGCAGATGGGGCGTGTCCAGCCATTTGACGGTATGCCGTCCGAGATCCAGTGTCGCGCCATCGGCCAACCCAAGGCCCGGACGTATCGCGGTATCGTCTACCGATAACATCACGCCGAGTTGGCTGCATACCGCGGTCGCAGCGGGCGCAACGGTCAACCAATCGTTAAGGGCACCACATTCGTCGGCTTCGAAATGGGAGAAGGCAACGTAGCGCAGCTTGGCACAGGGCAGCACGCTGGCCACCGCTTCGCTGACCAGACCGAACATGCGGCGTGGCCCCGTATGAAACAACAGCGGGTCGCGATCGACGATCAAATACTGATTGAACGAAAAGCCGCCGAGTACATCGACCGGTGTATTGATGCGAAATATGCCGTCGGCTATCTCGTGTATATTCGTGCCACTCGCAGCGTTTGTCACAGTCATGGTGCCTACTCCTCAATTGCAGGCGCCGCTAGCGGCGCAGTGCGGGCACGTTAACGTAAATTTGTGAGATGCGCCAAGTCAGGAGCACGAGCCATGTCTGAGCTGGGATTGTTCGAAGCCATTTTTTCCACCCGCTCGATGCGTCGGCTTAAACCCGATGCAATCCCCGACGCTGTGCTCAGAGAGATCATCACGGCCGGCATTCATGCGCCGAGCGGGAGTAATTTTCAGAACTGGGGTTTTGTGCTGGTTGATGGTGTTGACGACAAACGTTTCATTCGCGACCAATACCTTGAGAACTACCGGCGGCTGGAACGGCAAGGTACGATTCCATCGATGGCGAGCATTCCACCCGAGCGCCGACGGATGTTCGACTCGGCTATCCACCTCGCCGAGCATATGGACAAAGCGCCGGTTATTTTGCTGGCCTGTACCGGCACCGATTTTCCCACCTATGCACAACTCGGCAATCCACGCTCGATCACGGCCACCTTGCACGCGTCTATCTACCCAGCGGTGCAGAACATTCTGCTGGCCTGCCGCGCGCATGGCATCGGCGCCACGCTCACAACCTTGCACTACTTCTTCGAAGATGCACTGAAAGCGCGGCTCGGAATTCCTGCCGATACAGAGGTGGCCGGTTTGATCCCGCTCGGTTATCCGGTGGGTCATTTTGGCCCCACCAGCCGCGGCGCGGTTGACGAGGTCATGCACTGGGGACGTTGGGGCGGGCGACGGAATTAGAATCATGGCGTAGGGGCCCCAAGCCATATGCTTGGCCCCAGTCCAACAATCTAAACGGAGCAAGCGGCGATGAAATTCGGCATTTTTTACGAGCTGCAATTACCCCGACCGTGGGCGCCCGATAGCGAACACCGTTTATACAAAGACGCGCTGGGTCAGGTCGAACTCGCCGACCAACTCGGGTACGACTATGCCTGGCAGGTGGAACATCATTTTCTGGAGGAGTATTCCCACTCCCCGGCGCCGGAAGTGTTTCTCGCTGCTGCCAGCCAACGCACGCAGAACATTCGACTTGCCCACGGCATTGTGCAATTGACGACCAACCATCCGGCCCGCGTGGCGGAACGTGTTGCCGCACTCGACCTGGTCAGTGATGGCCGTGTAGAGCTCGGTATCGGGGAAAGCGCGAGCTTCACTGAGCTTGAGCCCTTCGATCGTACGATGGAAAACAAACGCGCTGTATGGGAAGACGCCGTGCGCGCGCTGATACCGATGTTTGCGGACGGTGGCTGTGCCTACGATGGGCCTTACTTCAAATTCCCTCTGCGCAATGTTTTGCCCAAGCCGCTGCAGAAACCCCATCCGCCCCTATGGGTTGCATGTTCGCAAGTGGAGACCATAGAGATGGCTGGCCGTCGTGGCATGGGCGCGTTGGGGTTTCAGTTCCTCAGCGCCGATGCGGCGCATGCGTGGGTGCACGCTTACTACAATGCTTTTACGCGCCACCTCGATAAACTGTGTGACTATCAGAGCAACCCGAACATCGCAGTGGTCAGTTATTTCATGTGCGCAGAAAACGACGACGAAGCGCGTCGTCGCGCCGATGGTGCAACCTTCTTTCAATTTGCACTGCAGTACTACGGACAGAACCAGAATCGCGAACGTCCAGCACCCGGCACGGTGAATATGTGGGACGAATATACGAAGTGGAAACTGGCCAATCCTGCCGCCGCGGCGCGGGCGATTGCCGGCGGCCTGATCGGCTCACCAGAGACCTTGCGCAAAAAGCTGCGCAAGTTTCAAAGCTCAAATGTCGATCAGATTATTCTGCTCAACCAGGCTGGTAAAACCAGCGACGCTGATATCCGTGAAAGCCTGCAACTGTTTGCCAGTGAAGTGATGCCAGAGTTTCAGGCTGCCGAGGACGAACATCAGGACTGGAAACGGCAGGTGCTCAACGGTGATATCCAATTGACCGAGATTGACACCACCCCTTTCAAAATTCCCTTCGGTGGGGGTGGCATCAAGCTTCGTGCCTAGTTGTCGGCCACTTCGGTTCGCAGTGGAGAGTGGTGCGCGATAACTTCCTGTGAGGAAACACGACACGATATGCGGGGCTTTAAGCCATCCACGATATTACGTAGCCAATAGTGATGTCGCAGTATGTCGGTTCCAAGGGCGCTGCCGGCTGCTGAGCCAAATGCTGAGAATTCCAAGTCGATAGACGTAGTGCCGCTCGTTTTTGTTGCGAAGCAGCGTAACACTCACTTCCGATCAGGATGTTTCAACGGACACGTTGATCTACAGTCGGCGGTGAATCGGCGTAACAACACTCGTGAATGTCACCGCCAGACGGACCGCCTCCGCCACCTGCGTGCATTTGCGTTCAAGGGGAGATCTGACATGGCCAAGTTTGATACGGTAATTAAGAACGGCACCATCATCGATGGCACGGGCTTGCCTCGCTTCATAGGTGACATTGCTATCCGCGGCGGCAAGATCGCAAAGATCGGGCGCGTGAATGCGGCGGACGGTGCCGAGGTGATCAACGCGGAAGGACTGATAGTCGCTCCCGGGTTTGTTGATCTGCACACCCATTACGATGCCCAGGTGCACTGGGATCCTTACTGCACAATTTCCGGTTGGCACGGTGTCACGTCCGTTGCGATCGGCAATTGTGGTTTTGGTTTTGCGCCCGCGCGCAAAGAAAACCGCGAACGTCTGTTACAGATGATGACGCGCACAGAGCAGATCCCCTACGAGACCATGGTCGAAGGTCTGGGCCTGGATTGGGATTGGGAGAGTTTGCCGGAATGGATGGATCATCTGGACCGCATTCCGAAGGGCGTAAATCTGTTGAGCTATGTGCCGCTCAATCCATTGCTCGTGTACGTGCTCGGCCTGGAAGGCGCTAAATCTGGACGCGCCGCGACGGCGGACGAGCAGGGCGAGATGAATCGCCTGATCAGCGAAGCCATGGACGCCGGCATGATGGGTTTCAGTTTCCAGCGCTTTGGCAAAAATTCTGTGCAATCGGATTTTGATGGCACACCGATGCCGACCGATCTTGTACCCGATGAAACCTTGCTGGCGTTCAGCGACCTGCTCGGCAAACGTGGCGATGGTTTTGTGCAGCTGGTTAACGCCAAGGGCGGCGATGTTGTCAACAACACCAGCAACGCAGATCGCGAGTTTGTCGAAGAGATCGCGCGCCGCACCGGTCGTCCGGTGCTGTTTAACGCCTTGATTGCATCCGACGAGCCTGGACACGAAAACGTCCACACTGAAACCATGGCCTGGATCAACAGCTGCTTTGAACGCGGTCTGCGGGTTTACGGCCAGGCTGTGACGGTGCGCGCGCCCTTCATTTTCAGCCTCGAAGATTGGAATCTTTACGATTCAAGCCCGGCCTGGGCAAAAGCAACCGTCGGCTCGCTGGAAGAGCGCACCGTCAAACTGTCCGACCCTGCTATCCGCAAAGCCATGATCGCCGAAGAAGCGACCCTCGCCACGACGGGTGTGGGCGGCCCTATCGAAGGCATCGTTATCGAAGCCACACCGGGACATCCCGAGCTGGCCAAATACCATGGCCGCAGCTTGGGCGAGATTGCCAAGTCTGAAGGCAAACATCACATTGATGCGATGTTGGACATCGGTGTCGCAGGCGGTTTGAAGGTGCTGTACAAGACCGCTGATATCGGCAGCACCGATCCGAAAAAGGTCGGCGAGCTGGTGCGCAACCAGTATGTCATCCCCGGACTTTCCGACGGTGGCGCCCATACGCGCTTTTTTACGGGCGGTTCATTCACCACCGAGATCCTCACCTGGTTGGTGCGCGAAACGGGGCAGTTGACCCTCGAGCAGGCGCACTTTCGTTTGAGTTATCTGCCGGCCCAGGCAGCAGGCTTTACCGATCGTGGCTTCCTGCGCGAAGGCGCGCCGGCGGACATTCTGGTTTACGACTTCGCCAACTTGAAGCGTGTGCCGGAGATTGATTATGAAATTGCCCACGACTTCCCGGCCAACGAATGGCGGCGCGTGCAACGTGCCGAGGGTTATCGCTGGATCATGGTCAACGGTACGGTTACGTTCAAAGATGGTGTCTGCACCGGCGCCACGCCGGGTGAGCTGTTGCGTTTGAATAAGTTGAATCAGGAGCGTGAGATGCCCCAGGCATCCGCCGGCTAAGTTCGGCGCAACTGGCGATTGCGCCATGGACAAAGGGCCCACGCGGGCCCTTTGTTTTTGGTGGCAGCAGCTTCGATGGACTGGCTAAAACTTAACCCGCACTTTTGCTCTCGGCCACATGGCGTGCGGTGAACGCCGCGATGGCTTCCTGCTGCGCTGCGGCGAGCGGGTCACGCACCGCACGCAATACCGCTTCGCTGCGTTTCATGCGTCGGTTGGTACCTTTAAAATGGGGAATCACATAATTGCCGAAGATTTCGTAGTGGCGTTTTTTGGCCGCAAACGGCGCCCAGTTGTGATCGAACAGTAGATAACAGCCAAAACCTCCGCGCGAAAGATCAGCCAAATTTTCGATATGCGCGATAGCCTCCGCGTAGGTGCCGATCACGGTGGAACCACTGCTAATGGCCCAGTCGATATATTCGTCGATGTTATTGCCTGAAACCTGGATCTGGGGCGCAGCGGCGGTGTGCTGCAGGTAGTCGCAAAATTCGCGAATACCATGGCGCACATCGGCCATGGCCTGAGCTTTAGTATCGGCCAGGTGCATGAGCCCAACCACGCGCCATGTCTCGCGGTTAGCCTGCTTACCAAATTCTTTGGCGCGTTGTTCCACCACGTCCCAATGCATAGCCAGCACATCAACGCCGGCTTTCATGGTTGCACCAATGGAGATCAAACCAACACCATGTTTGCCCGCCAGGCGCGGGCCCGAAGGCGAGACCACGGCCGCTGCGGCGATGGTGGGGTGCGGGTCTTGATAAAAGTCCAGCTGCAAACGCGCATCAACCAGTTTGTAGCGCGGGGTCTCGATGCTGATGGGTTCGTCGCTGGTGAGCAGATGCATGAGTACATCGGTATCAACGTCCAGTGCATCGCGCTGCTCGTGGGGCGACAGGCCGATCATGGCGGCATCGGTCGCCAGCGCACCGGGGCCTATGCCGAGCATGACGCGTCCGCGGGTCAAGTGATCGAGCAGAGCCAGGCGGTCTGCTACCCATAGCGGGTTGTGATAGGGCAGCGATACCACGCCGGTACCCAAGCGGATATTGCGTGTAAAAGCTGCGACATGGGCGATGAACAGCATCGGATCGCTGATCAGCTCAACACCGCCCGAGTGGTGTTCACCAAACCAGGCTTCGTCATACCCGATGTCGTCGAGCAGTTTGACTATCTCAACGTCGCGCTGCAGTGCGTAGGTCGGGTTGTAATTGGTCGGTAGATGGTGCGGCGGCAGAAAGGCGCCAAATCGCATACGAGCCATGAGCAATTCTCCGTGTCGTTATCGTCGAAACAATAGTACGTCGGTTGGCGGGCCGCCGGGCAAACCGGGCATCTGCTTATCAAATTCCATCGATTGACACTTGCCTGGCGGGAGATCGCGCCAGGGTTTTTGCCCAGCGGCGCGAGCCTTTAATACACGCCAGCGGCTTTTAGTTTGGCCAGGGCCGCCGCGTCGTGGCCGAGGCGCGCCAGTACCTGCTCGGTATGCTCGCCCAGCTTCGCAAACTGGAACTTGAGTTGACCGGGCTCGTGCTTGAATTTAATCGGCATACCAATGTGCTCCCAGCCACGTTCGTCTTCCACAATCATCTGCCGATGGCGCAACTGCGTATCGTCGCAGGCCTCGCGCAAATTTTTGACCGGCGCAAACGCACAGTCAACACCGTCAAATTCTTTTTCCCAATGGGCCATGGTATTGGTGCGAAAGGTCGCGCGCAGAAAATCCTTGACCGGGTTCTGGTGCGGGCCAGGGGGTGGCTGGCACAAGTCGAGTAGATCCGAGCGTCCGAGTTTGTTCAATACCGCCGCGGCAAAATGCATTTCCGAGCCGCCCAATACCACATGCCGCCCATCGCTGGTCTCGTAGATCTCATACATCGCATAACCGCCCAGCGCACGCTCAAAGGCGACGTCCGGCGCACGCTTATCGGCGAAGGTCGTGCCCATGTTATTGGCCAGCGCCGCAATCAGACTGTCGGCCATGGCGACGTCGATGTAATCGCCTTGGCCAGTCTCCTTGCGCCGCAACAGTGCCATCAGCAGTGCCGAGAGCGTCATCATCGATGACAGCATGTCGGCGCCCGCCACACCGGGAATGGCGGGGCGTCCATCGGGACCTAAGTTGATACTCAAAATACCGGCCATGGCCTCGCAGGTGAGATCGTGGGCGGGCCGGCTCACATAGGGACCGTCCTGGCCCCAGGCCGACATCGAGCAGTAAACGATGCCAGGGTGGCGGGCACGCACCGCTTCGTAACCCACACCCAGCCGGGCGGCGACACCGGGCCGGAAGGCTTCGATCATGACGTCGCAGCTGGCCGCCAGGTCGAGCGCGATGGCACGCCCCTCGTCGGTTTTGAGATTGAGCTGGATGCTTTTTTTGTTGCGATGGGTGTTGGCGAAATAAACCGTTACACCATCACGCTTCTGGCCGATTTCGCGGTTAGGCTCACCGGCGCCAATGGGTTCAAGCTTGATCACTTCGGCGCCATGGTCAGCCATCATCTGCGTCAGCACCGGGCCGGGCAGAAAAAGTGACAGATCGAGCACACGTATACTTTCGAGTTTCATGGCTAACTCCGCTGGAAATTCAGGGCCGCTGCGTGCCGGCTCTCGTGTGCGACTGAAGTCGCACCTGCATGGGACGCACTGGCGGGTGGCGCCATGATAATGGCTGCACGCGACATTGTGCTTGCCGTCACCGCGGATGCAAAAATCCGACGGAAGTCGGATTCACAGGGCGCCTACAATGCCCACCACCACACTTACCCAGGAGCCGCCCCATGCCCGAGTTCAGCACCCTGCGCATCGATCAGGACCCGCAGCACCCGCGCATCGCGCGCCTGCTGTTGAATCGGCCTGCGCGTTACAACGCCATCAATGACGACACCCCACGTGAGATCCGCCAGGCGGTGGCCTGGGCCAACAGTGAAGAACAAGTCCATGTCATTGTGGTGGAGGGCGCGGGCAAAGGTTTTTGTGGCGGTTATGACCTGCAGCATTTTGGCGAAAGCGACATTGATCATCCTTGCCAGCAGGAGCGTGCGCCCTGGGACCCCATGGAGGACTACGCGTTCATGAAGCGCAATACCGAGGACTTCATGGCCTTATGGAAGAGCGCCAAGCCCACCATTGCCAAGGTCCACGGCCATGCGGTGGCGGGTGGCAGCGACATCGCCCTGTGCTGTGACCTGCTGGTGATGGCCGACGATGCGCGTATCGGTTACATGCCAACCCGGGTGTGGGGCTGTCCGACCACGGCGATGTGGGCCTTTCGTATCGGCGCGGCACGCGCCAAGCAGATGATGTTCACCGGCGATACCATCGACGGTCATCGCGCCGAGGCCTGGGGCCTGGCCAACTATGCCGTGCCCGCCGCTGAACTCGAAGCCACCACTATGGCACTCGCCCTGCGCATCGCCGGCGTGCCACGCAGCCACCTCGCCATGCACAAGCTGGTGGTCAATCAGATGCTGTTGACCATGGGGCTCGAACAAAGCCAAACCATGGCGACGGTGTTTGATGGCATCACCCGGCATAACCCCGAGGGGCTGTGGTTCCGGCGTTATGCCCAGGCCGAGGGTTTCAAGGCGGCAGTTGAGTGGCGTGATTCGGGTCGGCCCATCCCCGAAGGTGACGAAGCACGCGCCATGATTGCCGAACTGGAAGCACATCTGGCCAAGCCCTGACCGCTGGATTGATCTGGCGCAACGCAGCAGTACAAATTGCTGTGCGTGCTGCCACGCTTAGGTTAGTGTCGCCGCTCAATTGCGCGGAAATCATTCTGGGAAGGCAAGCTATGAAAAACGCCGATTTCATCAAGGCCCACGATCGGGCTAAGGACTTCGATTGGACGACTTCCTATTGTGCGCCCAGTGCGCGCTACCAGATGCCTTACCGCATTCCGAAAAAAACTGCTGATCCCTTCCGCCATCTGGTGCGCGATTACTGCAGCATGGAGCGTGACAAAGACGACCGGCAGTACGGCGCCATGAGCGATGTAATGGCGCGCGCCAAGATGCCGGCCAAGGCCTCCGAGCGTTGGACCGAGGTCTTGAAGATCGCCCTGCCGCTGACCTGTTAGGCAGTGTAAATTAATAAAGGTATCAA
>JAYUQF010000105.1:0-5241 GCA_043756885.1 Pseudomonadota bacterium | reverse complement strand
GATGGCGCTGAGCGATGCGCGCTTCTACGGAATCTATTGACGCGATCAAGGCATCGGGGCGAGCAAAACACGACGCGATGCTGTTCACGGCGAAGCTCCCGCATCACCCTGCGCTGTTGCAACGGGTTGCAGGCTGCGTAAAGAAGCAGACCACAACAGGTGCCGGCTCTTGTAGCGGATAAATACACAAAGCAGAACAGTGAGGGCCAGATTGACAGCCACGCCCAGCAAGATGGCGAGACCGATTGGAAACCCAGTCCCTACCAGACCCGCGGTAGCGGCCGCCATCAGGCCCAACCATGCGCTGACCAGCAGCAGTGCAACCATCACACCAGCGGCCACCATGGCCACCAGACTCTGGCCGGCGAGTCGGGTTTCGAGCGCCGCCAACTGCAGTTGGTCGTGCACCAAGCCGAGCACCTGCTGCAAGAGCGCCCGCGCGGTGTCCAGCAGACCACCATCGGGCTGCTGGGCATCTACCAGCGCGGGTTCTTGAGGACAGACGTCCTTGGCAACACCACTAGTCATCGCGGTGAGTTATTTACTGCTCATTATCCGGCTCATCACAAAGCCAATGCCCAGAGCGATACCGAATGCCATGACCGGATTGCTGCGCACATAATTACTGCAGGCCTGGGTCAAATTTTCTTTCGCATCCTTCAAGTGGTCTGCTTGTGCACTGAGTGTATCGGCGGCGTGGCCGGCCATGTCTTTCGCTTTGTCGACTGCTTGGTGAGCAGTGGAGGCGATGCGGTCCACGGCCGGACGAGCTGCATCCGAGGCCCTGTCAATCGCGTGATGCGCAGTGCTGCCAACTTGCGCGATTCCCTGCGCGAGTGAGGTGTTGCCGTTTGTTGTATCTGTCTTCGGAGTTTCCATTGTCAATACCTTTAATTCGAGATGAAGAATGCGCACATTAGAGGCGTGCACCTAGGGTGCTATTCAGTTTCAGGGCAAACTGAGCTGGTATGGCGCGCGAGCCCGCTGCCAGCGCTAGGTTGCTGGCGTGTGACTTTCATACCGTGCCGCTGGGGTCGACCTGAAGTGGGAGTGTAAGGCGCCGCGATCGGTAAACTCAGTGCGCTAGCCAACATGAAAACATACGAAGCACATTCAGCTCGCGGTCAATTCAACGCGAGGCAGGTCTGCGCGACGATTGGTCTCATCGACCTGTTCGTTCAAGGTCCAGAGATCGTAGAGGTACCCGCACAGAAACAAGCCGCCGGTCACCATCCACAGCAGTCCGGTCAACCATTTACCGAGATAAAAGCGATGCGCGCCGAAGACGCCGAGAAAGGTCAGCAATATCCAGGCGAGGGTGTAGTGGGTGGGGCCGGCAACGTAGCGACGGTCTGCTTCGCGGTCCAACGCGGGGATGAGAAACAAATCCACTACCCAGCCGACCAGCAATAAACCGAGCGTAAAAAAATAGAGTGTGCCGCTGACCGGCTTGCCGTAATAAAACCGGTGGGCACCCATGAAGCCGAATATCCAAAGTACATAGCCGACAACTCGACTATGGGTATTGTTGTTGGTCATTTTCAGCGTCCTGTGTAGTTTATATTCGCGTAACAATGGGCATGCGCGTTTGCCAGGTCCGTAACCGCAGTTGCGCTAGCGCTGCGCAGTAACACGCCAGACGACATTGCCGACATCGTCCGCGACCAATAACGCGCCGCGACTATCAATGGCGATACCGGCGGGGCGACCTTGCGCCTCGCCGTCGCCGTTGACGAAGCCCGTGAGTACATCGAGCGGAGGGCCACGCGGTGTGTCACCGTCGAAAGGAATAAATATCACCTTGTAGCCACTGGCAGGAGCACGGTTCCAAGAACCGTGTTGAGCGACGAATAAGCCGTGCACAAAAGGCCCAGCCAGCGTGCTGCCTGCCGAGGACGCCAGACCGAGCGACGCTGTGTGCGCACCTAACGCGTAGTCGGGGATGATCGCTGACGCAACCCGGTCAGGGCGGGCGGGTGTCACACGCCCATCGACGTGCTGTCCAAAGTAGCTGTAGGGCCACCCGTAAAATCCGCCATCGCGAATCGCAGTCAAATAATCAGGCACCAAGTCACTGCCCAATTCGTCGCGTTCATTCACGACCGTCCACAGGCTTTTATTCGACGCCATCCACGCCATGCCGACCGGATTGCGCAAACCTGATGCATAAATGCGCTGGGCGCCGGTTTTAAGCGTGACCTCCCAGATCGCAGCGCGGCCTTCTTCAATAGCCATGCCATGCTCTGCGATATTGCTGTTCGACCCGATGGCCACGTAGAGCTTTGTACCGTCTGGGCTGGCGAGAATGTTCTTGGTCCAATGATGGTTGCGCGGCCCCCCCGGCAGATCCAGAAGTTTTACCGGCGCGGCGCTGATGGTGGTCTCACCGCCGCGATAAGGAAATTCCAGCACGGCGTCACTCGTAGCGACGAACAGACGTTCGCCGACCAAGGCCATGCCAAATGGCGACTTCAGCCGGTCTAAAATCACACTGCGAATCTCGGCGATACCATCACCATCGTGATCGCGGAGGAGGGTAATGCGGTCGGCACTGCGTGTGCCGGCCCCAGCGCGTTTCATCACCTGCTGCATTACCCAGTTTTTGAGACTCGGCGTGCCCGTGGTTTTGGTTGGTGCGTTACTTTCGGCCACCAGCACATCGCCGTTGGGCAGCACACTCAACCAACGCGGATGGTCCAAGCCACGTGCATAGGCCACCACTACCAGACCCGCAGCAGCGGCAGGCCCGCGCTCGCCAGTCCATTCGCGCGCGGGTGCGATGTTGACCGTCGGCAGCAGCGTGATGTGGGGCGCTGGCAGGACGGGATCGGGACCCATGCCGGCGGCAATGGGTAATGTGGCCCGCTCGCCGCAGCTGCTCAGCAGCAGGCATGCGGCAATGGCCGCGGCGGGCATACGTAACCGAGGATGAAGATTGGGCATGTAGGCAGTAGCCTAGCGTGACCCGTCCCGCTGCTCTGTGCGACGCGACGCACAGCAGCGATCGGAGTGCGCAGGTTAACGTCGCGGGAAAAACCACTACAACGGGTGCCAACTGCGCGCTCCCCTGTTCCACGTCTACACTGTGTTAATGCCTACACGTCACGATTCGATGGGAGAGATGCCGGTACCGGACGACGCGCTATGGGGTGCTTCAACGGCGCGGGCCTTGCTTAATTTTCCGGTCAGCGGCCATGTCCTGCCACCAACCTTTTTGCGCGCTATGGGGCTGGTGAAATTCGCAGCCGCACGGGTGAATACTGAGCTTGGGCATCTCGATGTAGCCAAAGGCGCGCTCATCGAACGCGTGGCCCGCGAAATCGCCGACGGCCAGCATCTTGCGCAGTTCCCTGTCGATGTGTTCCAGACCGGCTCCGGCACGTCGACCAATATGAATGTCAATGAAGTGATCGTGGCACGCGCCGCGCAACTTGCGCCTGCGCATGGACTGGCTTTGCACGCCAATGACGACGTCAATCTCAGTCAGTCATCGAACGATGTCATCCCGAGCGCACTGCAAGTGAGTGTTGCGCTTGCTCTGTACGCTGACCTGTTGCCGGCACTGGCGAGGCTGGCGGCGGTCTTGCACGTGAAGGCAGGCGAGTTCGCAAGCGTGGTCAAACCCGGACGCACCCACTTGATGGACGCAACACCGATTACCCTTGGCCAGGAATTCTCGGGTTATGCCACCCAGCTCGATAAGGCCGGCGAGCGCACACTACGCGCGATAGCGCTGCTTGCTGAACTCGCCATTGGTGGCACGGCTGTCGGCACTGGCCTTAATGCGCCGGCGGATTTCGATGTGCGCATGTGCGCAGTGCTATCGCTAGAGACTGGCCTCGAATTTCGGCCGGCGCGCAATCACTTCGAAGCGCAGGCCGCACGTGACGATTGTGTGGAAGTGGCGGGTCAATTGGCAGCCATAGCCGCAAGTCTCACCAAGCTCGCCAACGACGTGCGCCTGCTCGGCTCGGGGCCGCGGGCGGGACTTGCAGAATTACGTCTGCCGGCGGTGCAACCGGGTTCCTCGATCATGCCGGGCAAGGTCAATCCGGTCATGAGTGAAATGCTGATCCAGGTCGGCCTTTACGTGCAGGGTCTCGCCCAGACCGTGATGGCCTGTGGGCGCGAGGGGCAATTGGAATTGAACGCAACCTTGCCGCTGCAGGCTTACTGTTTACACGAAGCGATTACGTGCCTGGCCAACGGTGCAGATTTGTTCGCGACGCGTTGCGTCGAAGGTTTAAGCGCCGACACGGCCCATTGTGCTGATCTCGCGGCCCACTCCTTGATGCTGGTGACTGCGCTCACACCGCAGCTTGGCTACGACCTTGCGGCCGAAGTAGCCAAACAAGCACAAGCCCAAGGCCTGTCCTTGGGTGAGGTGCTCTTGCAGCGTGGTTTGATGTCTAAAGCGGAGATTGAACGCCTGCTTGATCCGCTGCGTATGACGCAAGTCCATTCAACGACCGCCGGTTAATCCGGATGTCAACTCACAGCCATTCCTTGAGTGTCTCCGCTATGCGTATGCGTGACACCGCACGGACAGTGCGAAGGCGTACTGGTCAGGCTGAACACCGGATTCGCGGAGTGATGTTTGCGCAAAATGCGGCAGCAAGCCTGGAGAAATAGGTTGGCCGCAACGCCTTGTGCAGCAGTCGCGACAATCTGATCTTGGTTCTCCTTCGGCGTACATCGGAATGGATAAAGCAGCACACCCCATCGAAAATCATGATGCCATCAACCGCGTGGCAAATAATTTGGTAAAACGAATGGCGGCTTATGAAGCACAAGCAATGGGGCTATTTTTTGACTCGACACTCGCATTTGTATACGGCCACGCAATCAGCGTTATTGGTGACCCGGAACGGGCGGAAGCCGTGGTCGCGGACACTTATTTATATGTGTGGAAAAAGGCCTGTCACTACAACATCACATGGGGCACGCCTCTTGAATGGTTGCTGCAGATCACCGACACGCGGGCACGCCATCTGATGCGCGCATCGTTTGATGCAACGGCTTTCACTAAAAGTCTGTCTGAAAAGCCTTGCGAACCAGAAGTGGCCGTGAGCACCGCGACGCTAAAGCCTAAGCGCCAAATCGCGTCGTCGGTAGACAACGCCATCCGCTTTCGAGGACTCTGATCCCCCACCGTTCATGCTTATCACCACCTCCCACCACGGACATTAGTGGCGATGGGTGGGGCACCGAACGGATGACTTGGCAACCGCCAGCTAACCT
>JAYUQF010000104.1:0-2052 GCA_043756885.1 Pseudomonadota bacterium | reverse complement strand
AGATCACGGACCAGCGCGGCTCCTTATGGACTTTGGCATCGTAGATCTTGAGTTCGCCAGACTGGGGGTTCATCCAGAAGTCGAGGTCATAGAGCTTGTCTGGCGTGCCGACTACATGGAAGTCTGTGCAGGCAAAATAGGTGTCACTGCCGATACGCCGCACCGGGTCGTGGATTTTGACGAATTTCAGCGCCAGGACGTCGCCGGTTTTTTCGTCGCGTAAGTGAAAGATGCCGGCAGCATCCACTTGGGCGGTGATGTAGGCCAGCATCGCCGCTTTGATATCTTCGACGTAGAATTTATTGCTCGCCGGGTTCGAAACAACCAAGCCGTCGTCGGCCACGCCGACAGCCGCGTAAGCGACTGTCAGCGCGACGAGCGCAGCGGCCGCGAACGCTTTCACGTTTTGTCCCACGGCCAGGACTCAAGCGCCGGGTGGCTAACTCAGGGCGTGCTTTGTGCGGGCGCGTCGCCATGTGCCTTTTTATCGGCCGGTGCAGCGGCGCCGTCTTTCGATTCGGCCGGCGCACCGCCGTGTTCGTGGGCCGCCGCCGGCGCACCGGCAACTGGTTTGGCCTCGGCGGGCGCGCCACCATGTTCTTTCGCATCGGCGGGCGCACCGCCATGTTCCGCAGCAAACGCCACCAAGGGCAGGCATAACACTAATGTGGTGATCAATTTCATGGAGATGCTCCTGTTGAGTGTAAGCGGCACGGTACTACGGTTTGCGCGTTCGCGTCACTCACGTTCAGCGCGTGGTGATGCCAACCAAACGTTTCGACTCCTGAAAGGTTCCTCCAGCCAGGCGCGGATCGAGAAGGCCAGTTCGCGCGCTGCGGGTAAACCCAGCGCATCGACGCCGTTGCTTGTTTGTCCACCGTCCGAGGGCCGTGCATAGCTGCCGAACAAACGGTCCCAGACGCTGAATATGGTCGAAAAATTGGCGTCGCCGTAATGCCTGTCAACGGCATGATGGGCCGCGTGATAACGCGGCGTCACCACCAGCCCCGCCAGCCAAGTTTCGATGTTATCGGGGAAATCGATATTGCTGTGATGGAACTGGGCACACAAGCTGACCAATGCTTCAAATAAAAACCAGGCGATCATGCTCGGGCCCCAGAGAAGTACCCAGAGCGCTTTCACCAGCGACGAGGCCAAGAGTTCACTGGGATGAAAGCGTAGCGCCGTGCTCACATCCATGCCGGTATCGGCGTGATGAGCTTTGTGCAGACGCCATAACCACGGCACTCGATGATTAGCGCGATGCCACCCGTAGTCGAACAGATCGAGCACAACAACAGACAGCGCAAACTCCGTCCAGCCCGACAAACCCAGCCAGCGCGACGCGCCCCAGCCCTGTTCTTCGACGTACACCACCCACAACAAAGAGGGCACGTAGGCAAAAACGCGAACCAGCAGGGTGTTGAGCGCAGCAACACCCACATGAAAGCGCAATCGCTGCCAGCGCGTACCATGCCAGGGCCGCGCTGGAACTAGCGTTTCGACCACCATAAACAGACAAAAGCCCGCGACAAAAACCAGGAGCCTGCCGCTGTCGAGGTTCATTTCCATAGCGGGTTGCTCAGGGAACTTGGGCTGAAGCCGTCGGCGTGATGGTCACGCGGGTGCACGGTGCGGGTACTTGCCAAAATGCTCGGAAATTTTCTCTCGCTCCGACGCGTGGCAGAGCGCCCCTGCCCACGCGTCGCGAACATTTTCATGTCGGGGCGCAGATCAGGCTGCCCGTGCTGCTTTTTTCAATTCGACGAGGTCCGCCATGCTGATAGTGCCGATCACGTTCTGATCGTCGTCGAGCAGTTCGTACAACACACCACTGCCGCGAATACTGAAGGCGATGATCACATCCTGCTCGCCACCGCCTTCACGATGGGGATCGTTGTTCGGTGGACTGGACGTCATGCTGCCAACCGGGCGGATTTCTTTGATCTCGCCGTTGGGATGATAGAGCCGATGTTCACCCTGCACGACGAAGGTATTGTTGTGTGCAAGATGACGGTGCAAGACGATTTTTTCGTTCGCGGCAAACTTGAA
>JAYUQF010000103.1:0-5254 GCA_043756885.1 Pseudomonadota bacterium | reverse complement strand
GTCCATGTATTCGAGGCGCGCCTTGGCGTCGTAGGCGCCTGGATGCATGTCGCTGTAGTGATCCGGTGGGTCCTTCATGTCACCCACGCCGGCGGTGGCCGACAAACCGAGCTTGGCGATCGCTTTGCCATTCAGGTACCACATATGGCGGCCGTGTTTGTCTTTAATCAGGTGCGGCACGGCGTCACGCATGCGGGCCGGGACGCGGCTGGTCCACAGGTCGGCTGATTCGGTGACATGGGTATCAACGTCGATGATGGTGTAGTTGGGCATGGCGCGGTTCCTGCGAGGCTGGTAGACAATTGTAGTCACAGCGCGGCCACTTTGGCGCTGACCGCGCTGATGGTTTTGCCTTACCCCCTATAGTGATGGGCGGTACAAGCAGGCCGGTGTTAATCTGCGGGGAGTTCTTTGCACAGCAGGTGGCGACGATGTACGACCTCGTAATCAAAAATGGCTTCGTAGTGGATGGTTCAGGTGGTCCGCGTTTTGCGGCTGACGTTGGCATCAAGGGTGAGAAGATCGTCAAGATTGGTCGCATCAATGAACGCGCCCAGCGCAGCATCGACGCGGGCGGCCAAGTGGTCTCACCGGGCTTTGTTGATGGTCACACCCACATGGACGCGCAGATTTTCTGGGACCCACTCGGTTCGTGTTCCTGCTATCACGGTGTGACTACCGTCGTCATGGGTAACTGCGGTTTCACCCTCGCGCCCTGTGCCGCCAAGGACGCGGATCTCGTGTTTCGCAATCTCGAACGGGCCGAGGATCTATCGCGTGAGGCCATGAAGGCCGGTATCGATTGGCGCTGGGAAACCTTCCGTGAATATCTCGACGTGCTCGACGCGCTGCCCAAGGGCATCAACTACGGGGGTTATATCGGCCACTCTGCTGTGCGCACCTATGTGATGGGCGAGCGCGCTTTCAGCGAACAGGCTACCGCCGACGAGCTCAAGCGTATGGAGTTTGAGGTGCAGGACGCGGTGCGGGCGGGCGCCATCGGTTTTTCGACCTCGCGCACCCACAACCATCTGACCTCTGACGATCGTCCGGTCGCCAGTCGTGTGGCTGACTGGTCCGAAGTGCGCGCCATCGTCAACGCCATGGGCGCAACCGGCGCAGGTATTTTTGAATTAGCGGGCGAAGCGCCGGGCCGCAGCGAAGGCCGCAAGCAGGATTATTTTCAGCGTCTGACTTCACTTGCCGTCGAGTCGGGGGTACCGATTACCTTTGGCATGCCCAGCTTGCGTATTGCACCCGATGTATGGCCCGCGTACTACCAACTCGCCAACGACGTTAGCGCTGCCGGTGGTCGCATGTTTGTGCAGACCCATAGCCGCTCGATCTCGACCCTGCTGTCATTCAAGTCCCACACGCCGTTCGACAGTTGGGATGTGTGGCGTGAGATCCGCGCTAAACCGATCGACGAGCAGATGGCTTTAATGCGTGATCCCACCATCAAGCGCAAGCTGATCGAGGTTGCGAGTGCGCCCTATAAAGGTCCCGAGATCGTGGGTGCCGAACCGCGTCCGCCGGAGTGGGATTGGTTTTATCACATGAAGGGTATTGGCGACGAAGAGCTCATGTCGGATATCGCTCGGCGCCGCGGTGTGCATGCCTCTGAGGCAATGATCGACATCGCGCTTGAAAGCGATTTCAACGCGTTTTTCCGTCAACCCTTGGCCAACGAAGATCAGGACCACGTGCTGACCATGATGAAACACCCGCGCAGCGTGGTGACGTTCTCCGATTCCGGCGCCCATGTGGCGCAGATCATGGACTCGTCACTGCAGACCCATTTGCTCAGCCATTGGGTGCGCGAAAAGCAGGCCTTCAGCCTCGAAGAAGCCGTGCGCCTTATTACCCACGACACCGCCACCGCCTGGGGGCTTTATGATCGTGGGCTGGTGCGCGAAGGCTTGAACGCCGATCTGGTGATTTTTGATCCCGACACTATCAACCAGAACATGCCCGAACTGGTCAACGATCTGCCGGCCGGCGCACAGCGCCTCAAACAGACCGCGCGCGGCATCAGCACGACGATTGTTAACGGCGCAGTGTTGCTGGAGAACAATCAACCGAGTGGTAACCTGCCCGGACGATTGGTGCGCGGGCCTCTGGCACGGTAGTCAGGCACGACCTGCCCGTAGGTGCGAATTTGTCGCACCTACGGGCTCTTTGCGCTGACTACCCACGTCGCCCCATTTAACGCCACCCGGCCGTCCGTCGCGGCTCCACCCAGCGCCTTGCGCATTGCCGCCAGCGCTGCATCGCGCTGGTGCTCGCGCGCTTCCCGTAGTGGCTGCGCCGCCGGCCCCATATGCGTCAGCCATTCGAGTGCTTCGTCCACCGTGCCCAGGTTGACAGGGCGGTCGAGCGCTTCGAATTCGATATCCTCGAAGCCGGCTGAGCTCAAAATGTCTGTGACCCGCTCACAATTGGCGAAGGAGAACGGTCCCGGTGCACCGGGTTGCGGTTTGGCGGGCGGTGGTAACACGGTAAATGCCGCTGCGGCGGTGAGGCCCATCCAGGGATTGTCGTCCAGACGACGCCAGCACAGGAAACACAGCCTGGCGCCGGGTTTCAGCGCGCGGCGCAGATTGGCAAAGGCGCTATGCGGGTCATGGAAAAACATCACGCCGAAGCGCGAGGTGAGGACGTCATAAACACTTGGCGCAAAAGTGTGAGCGCTGGCGTCGGCGAGTAGAAATTCCAGATTGGCGCGCCCTGCATAACGCTGGCGTGCAACCTCAAGAATGACTTTGGAGACGTCGAGTCCCGTAACGCTGCCAGCGGCGCCAACGGCTTGGGCAATGGCGGCGCTGGTAATGCCACCGCCGCAACCGACGTCGAGCACGCGTTCGCCGGCAGCAGGGCTGAGGCGTTCGATCAGGCGTGCGCTCAAGGGTTCGATCATGGCTTCAACGCCGTCGATGTGTCGCACCCAGCGCGCGCCACCTTCGTCGTTCCAATAGCTCACCTGATCGTTGGCGGGCGGTGTTGCAGTTGTCATCGTTAGTGTCCGCGGTGTGGTCAGGGCCGGATGATGGCATACGGCTGCGAGCCCGACGATCGGGGCGGGGCGGTTGCCAAGCGCAGGCAATTGAGTTCAACTGCGCGCCTCGACGCCGCGCCGTGCGCGCCCCACTCGCTGTTTATGTCCAGATTGCTGATAAACCCATGACGGACCGCCCGTCGACCCTCATCATCCCGGTTGAAAACCAGGTGCGCGAACTGGACGCCAAGCTGTTGTTGGCCTGTGTCGCGGCCGAGCGCGGCTTGCCGGTGATCCTGGGCTCGCGCACCTATATCAACTTCGCCATGCCAAACTTGCCGCGCGGGCTGTTTTTGGCCAAGAGCATGCGCTCACTAAGCAAGCTCATGCTGAATGTGATCCGGGGTCTGGGGCATGACATCGTCGCCTGGGACGAAGAGAGCCTGGTGCGCTACAGCTCACCCGAGTACTACGCCTGGCGCTATTCCGAAGATACTTTCAAGGTCATCGATCAGTTGTTTGCGTGGGGCGCGGACGACGCCGAGTTTTTCACCAGCTATGCCGGTTATGGTGGTTCGCCCGTGCATAAAACCGGCAACCCGCGCATCGATTTGTTGCGCGCCGATGTGCGCGGCTACTTCGCGCCGGAAGTGGCCGCGCTGAAACAGCGCTACGGTGATTTCATCCTGGTCAACACCAATTTTTCTTTCGTCAATAATTTTGTGCCGGCCTTGAATCTTATCGAGCGCGACACCCAAGGGCAGGCGCAGGTGAGCCGCACCGGACGCGGCATGAGTGTGAAATTTGCGCTGGGTATGGCCGACCATCAGCAGGCCATTTACGATCACTTTCGTGTGCTGCTGCCACAGCTGGCCGGCTGGTTTCCTGACAGACGCATCGTACTGCGGCCGCACCCGTCGGAAAATCACGATGTATGGCGCACGATCCTCGCGCAGTGTCCGCAGGTTGAAGTGGCCCATGAGGGCAATGTGGTGCCGTGGTTGATGGCGGCCAAGGTACTGCTGCACAACGGCTGCACAACCGCGGTTGAAGCCAGCGTGCTCGACACGCCGGCAGTCAGTTACATGCCCGTTACGTCACAGACCTTTGATTACCACTTGCCCAATGGCTTGAGTCATAACGCCACCACACCAGCGCAAGTGCGCGAGATCCTCGCCGCGATCCTCACCGGGCGGTGTGGTCTGGTGGATGCAGCTGAGCGCGAACGTCTGTTCGAGAGGCATCTGAGCGCAACGCGTGGTGCTCTGGCCTGCGATCGGGTACTGGATGTCCTGCTCGCCAATGGTTATGCCGCGCGCACACCACCACGACCGCCTGCGTTATCCTGGCTGCGGGCCTGGCTGACCGGTAACATCCGCACCTTGGTCAAGCGTGTTAACGGCCTGCGGCCCAACCATCGCAACAGTGCCGCTTACCATGCGCACCGATTCCCGGGTGTGAGCGTGCCGGAATTAAACGCCCGTATCGCGCGTTTTGGCGCACAACTTGGGCGTTTTGGTGACGTGCAGGCCGAGTTGCACTCGCGCCATGTTTTTTGTATCCACAACCGCGCGCGTACGATCCGCGACCAGGGCTCGGACGTTTTGCGGGCCAGTGCGGCAGCACCGCCGCCCAGCAAGCTTGAAGGAGCAGGGCCATGAGCCAACGAGCAGTCCCGCGCGTGATAGCCGAAATAGGCTGCAACCACAAAGGTGAGATGTCTATTGCGCGCGAGTTGATCGAATCCGCAGCGCGGTTTGCCAGGGCCGATTTTGTCAAGTTTCAAAAGCGCTGCAATCGCGAGCTGTTGACGGCTGCAGAATACGATGCGCCTCACCCCAACCTCGCCAACAGCTACGGCGAGACCTATGGCGCCCACCGCGAATTCCTCGAGTTTGATCCCGACCAGCACCGTCAGCTCATGCGCTGGTGCGCGGAGTTTGGCATCGGCTATTCAACTTCGGTGTGGGACATGACCTCAGCGCAGGAAATGGCGGCCTTAAATCCGCCGATGTTGAAGGTGCCGTCGGCCTGCAACCTGCATTTTGAGATGCTGGAATATCTGGCGCGCGACTATCGCGGCGAGATTCATATTTCCATGGGCATGACTACTCCGGCCGAACAGGAAGAAATTGTCGTGCTCCTGGAACAATTGGCGGTGCAGCAGCGTGTGGTGCTGTACGCCTGTACCTCGGGTTATCCCGTGCCTTTTGAGCAGGTCTGTCTGCTGGAAGTAACGCGTCTGCGTGAGCTCTACGC
>JAYUQF010000102.1:0-2057 GCA_043756885.1 Pseudomonadota bacterium | reverse complement strand
AGAAGACATTCTTTTTGCTGAACCGATGCAACACAGTATCGAGTCGCCGGGCTTTTGTGGTGTGCCCTTGAGTTATCAGGAGCGCCGTATTTATCACTGACACGAAGAGATTGATCGCCGTATCGGTGTTGAACATATTGCTGACGATCTCAGGGTAGAACCCCGTCTCGCCGCCTTGCTTGAGTAAGCGGTGTGGCTCTCGCTGCGGGTAATGTGGCAGACAGTGCGATGAGTTGATGCCCATGCCGACATCTGACCAAGATCAATCCCACCAGCTGACTCGCGCAGCCGGCTTTGCCGATTTTGGCCAATTGATCGCAGCGACAGCAAAGCGGCGTGGCGCCGCTATCGCCGTCGACGACGGCAGTCGCGCGGTCAGCTATGAAGTCTTTGATGCACGGGCCAATCGAGCTGCACGAGCCTTGCTGGCATACGGGCTCGTGCCCGGGGACCGCATCGCGGTCCTGGCTGAAAATCGTATCGAGTATCTGGAACTGGCCGTTGCGGCAGCACGCAGCGGCATTATTCTATGCGCGCTCAATTGGCGCTTTACCGCAGCCGAACTCGCGCATTGCATAAATCTTACGACACCCAGCGTATTGTTCGTCTCAATGCGTTTTGCCCCCCTTCTGGAAGCAGTCCATGGCATCGTGACCGCCACTTTTGGCGACGCTTATGAGGCCTTGCTCGCGCCTTACAGCGAGAGTTCGGTGCCCGCGATTGTGACGACTGAGGATGGCTTCATCATCCTCTACACCAGCGGCACGACCGGCGCTCGCAAAGCAGCGCTGATCAGTCACCGCGCCGAACTCGCAAGACTGGCACTCGGCCGCATCGATACGGCCCTGGCGCTGGGCGATAACTTTGTGGCCTGGGCGCCGTTATTCCATATGGTCGCGCTGGAGCACGCTTTGCACGTACTGGCGCTCGGCGGCACGGTGCACATTGTCGACGGCGCAGACATCGAGCGCATCGTGTATCTCGCCAGTCACGTGCCGCAATGGTGGCTGGTGTTATTGCCGGGCATGGTTGATCGCGTGGTTGAAGCGTTTGCACGTAGCGGGCGCAAACCGGCACCGCTGAAAATGGTGGTGGCCTTGGCTGATCTGGTCAGCCCGGCGTTGGTCGCCGCGACCTCGCACCTGTTTCAAGCGCCGTACTGGAATACCTTTGGCTCCACCGAAACCGGCATCTTGCCTTTTGCCGGCACGCGCTTCGCGATCGATGCGCAGCCGACAGGCCTGGCTAAAGCTACCAATTCGATGCAACTTTTCAAGCTGGTGGACGAACAAGACCGCAAAGTTGTGCCCGGCATGCCCGGTGAAGCTGCGGTACGTGGGCCGACGCTGTTCAGCGGTTACTGGAACGCCGTTGATACCAATGCCAATGATTTTCGCGGTGGCTGGTTTCATATGCGGGATGTCTTCTGTGCTCGTCCCGATGGTCTCTACGATTACGTTGATCGCGTCAAGTATCTGATCAAAACCGGCGCCGAGAATGTTTATCCGGCCGAGATCGAACGGGTCTTAATGAGTGATTTGCGAGTGCTCGAAGCCATGGTGGTGCGCCGCCCAGACGACAAATGGGGCGAAGTGCCGGTAGCGCTCGTGTGTTGTCAGAGCCCGGTCCCTGCGGCGGCGGAGTTGTTCGAACTGTGTCGTGCAAGCTTGCCGGGTTATAAACAGCCCAAGGACATCCGCTTTGTGGCCTCACAAGACGATTTCCCGCGTAGCACCTCAGGCAAAATTCAGCGTCAGGAATTGGAGAAGTGGGTGCGTTGAGCTTTGTCGAGCGGGTGCGGATGACCGCGACGATGTTCTGTGAATATCGCACAAATGAACTATGCGGTTTCTCACAGTGTTTCTTCTGCGTCTTATATATGGTCCCAGTCGCAGTCTGTCGTGCCCGGTCATAGGGCAACTCGCGAGACAGCGCGGACGGATCTGCCGGCAGGGATCGCAGTGCGTCGCAGACACGACCTAGGGACGGGCCGTGTTGAACCCGCATTCTTTCGCGTTGCTCCAACCCTCAGCGGGCACGACAGACGCATGGATTTG
>JAYUQF010000101.1:0-2061 GCA_043756885.1 Pseudomonadota bacterium | reverse complement strand
GCGAAATTCGCGCGGTTGTAAATCGATGAGTACAACACCGCGACGCACGGCGCGCGTCATGAGGTCGAGTTCCAGGTCACCAAGCGTTAACACTGTGGTCGGACCGTCGGGTGCGGTGCGACGTTTCAGCGCCTCAATACGCGCCTCAAGCTCACTGAATGCAAAGGGCTTGACCAGATAGTCATCAGCGCCCGCCCGTAAGCCTCCTACCCGCTGATCAACTTCGCCTAGCGCTGACAACAACAATACCGGCACGCGATTTCCTGAAGCACGCAGCGTACGCAATACCGTCAGTCCATCAACTTCCGGCAACATGCGATCAAGCACTATCAAGTCAAACTGCTGCGTGGTGGCGGCCAACAATCCTTCGCGGCCATCGGCTGCGACGTCGACACTATGTCCTGCTTGTAACAAGCCATTGCGGATGAACTCGCGCGTGTCGCGATCGTCTTCGACAACGAGCAGATGCACAACATGACTCCTGAAAGCGGGCCACAACGAATGGTGCTTAAGCCCAGAGCATTGTGCCGGCAATAGGCTGCTGCGCCTACCCGCACAGACATTACAAAAATTTAATCACCTGGACAGCTTCGGGTAATGGGCGCAGGTCTATTCTTCGCTCCATCGCACAGGCAAGCCCAGGAGGCTCCCATGAAAACAACTATCGCCCGCATAATTAAGACCGACCGCCTCTACGCCGTCGCAATCGCCCTGCCTCTCACGCTTGGGGTGGTCGCCTGGCCAGGAGCTCACGCCGCACCCGTCATGCCAGCCGCAGTTGCGACGTTTGCGCAACCACAGTTTGCCGACGTCATCGAAACCGTGCAGCCGGCTGTGGTCAAAATTGCCGTGGCAAAAAATGCTGCCAAGCTCGCGCGCCCAAGCGGCCGCCCCATGCAGCTCGATCCCGACTCGCCGATGGGTGAGTTTTTCCGCCACTTCGGCCCCGGTCCTTATGCCTTCGGTCCTCAACAGGGCGAAGCCGAGCGTCGGGTTGAAGGTCTCGGTTCAGGGTTCATTATCGACAAGAGCGGTTATATTGTTACCAACAACCACGTCGTTGGCGATGCTGATGAGATCAAAGTCACCCTCAGCGATGGCCGCGAATTGATCGCAAAGCTCGTTGGCACCGACCCGCAGACAGACCTCGCGTTGATCAAAATTGAGTCCAAGGCTGATCTGCCAATCGTGAGCTTCGCCGACTCAGACCGCGCGCGCGTAGGCGAATGGGTGGCTGCAATCGGCAGTCCCTTTGGATTTGGTGGCAGCGTCACGGCCGGTATCATTTCTGCGCGCGGTCGCGACATTAACTCCGGCCCTTACGACGACTATCTGCAGATCGACGCGCCCATCAACAGCGGCAACTCGGGTGGCCCGGTGATCAATGCCGACGGTCAGGTGGTCGGCGTGAATACTGCAATTTATTCACCAAACGGCGGGAATATCGGCATCGGCTTTGCGATCCCAGCGCGCGAGGCGCAGCGCGTTGTTACTCAGTTGCGCGACCATGGCGGCGTGGAACGCGGCTGGCTCGGTGTGCAGATTCAGCCCGTCTCGGCTGATATGGCCGAAGCCTTGCACATCAAGGACAAGGCCGGTGCGCTGGTCGCAGAAGTGCTGAGCAAGAGCCCGGCGCAACGTGCCGGCATCAAAGCTGGGGATGTGATCGTGAGCTTCGGCGGCACACCGCTCAAAGACGCTCGCGATCTCAGCAAAGCTGTCGCAAAAGCCGAACCAGGTAGCAAGGTGACTATCGCCATCATACGTGATGGTCGCGCGCAGCAACTCTCCACCGTTATTGATCGCAACACGCAGAATGATGTGGCAGCCAAAGATGGCCAGCAACGCAGTATGCCTGGTGACGACAATCTGGATGAAGCCTTAGGTGTCGCGCTGGGCCAGATCTCCACCGATGCGCGTGCACAACTGAATCTCGATGACAGTGTGCAGGGCGCGCTGGTGGTGGGTGTCAAAAACGGCAGCGCGGCCGATGAGAGTGGGCTCAGACCCGGCGACATCATCGTGCGCGTCAATAACGCCGAAGTGGGTGATGTCAACAGC
>JAYUQF010000100.1:0-2064 GCA_043756885.1 Pseudomonadota bacterium | reverse complement strand
CCGCCGAGATAAAGTTTGGTCTCGCCGCGATAGGTGTCGAGCACACCGCGAATGTGCTTGATGGCAGCGCGGGTCGTGGCTTCGTACTCTTCTTTGGCTTGTTCGTAGTCGGGCCGCAGGCGCTTGAGCTCTTGTTCTTTGGTCGCTGATAAACCGCCGTGGATACGCTGGAAGAGCAGCTCGTCGCGCAGGTTTGACAACCGCGGCAGGTTGGCGTGGTCTTTGAGGGTAATCTGGATGGCGCCCACTTTACCGTCAGCACTCGCCACCAGATCGCGGTAGAGCGGGCTGGTGGTGAGTTCCTGCCGCGCTTGCGCAACCTTCACGTTGCGTGAACGCAGGGTTTCGAAGTTCATGCCCAATTCCGCCATGGGACCTGTGACGGTAGACAGCAGGGGCACATCGAGCACAGTAATAACGTCTTTCACTGCCGGCACCTTGGCCAGGTCATCGCGTAAACGGCTCATAAGATCCAGTGACGCGGGCGCAAACAGGTCGTCCTTGGGCACCACTGCGATGAACAGGAAATCGGTGGTTTTGTAGCGCATGCTGATCTGGCGGAACGCGCGCAACTCTTTGTCGCTTTCCAACAGCAGCGCATCGGTCGAGGCGTCGAGCTTAAAATTGCGCAGACCCGGCAGCAGCGCTGCCATGACCAGGGTGAGCAGAGCGAGCACCAACCACGGATTACGCAGCACCAGGCGTTCATAAAGGGCGGCGATGAGCTTTGACATGGGCTGGCCTGTGGCGGGCGCATGCCCGTGGATGGACTAGTGTAATGTGCCGCTCGCGCAGCGGGCAGCTCTCGAAAAGGCCGACCAGATTGCCGCTCGGAGTCATTGTTACAGACGGTTGCGGGCAATTCCCCTTTCAGGGAACCCTGACCTATAATCGGCCACCGAGCCAACCGTCCGGTCGGCTCATAAGCATGGGTGCCAACTCCAAACGAGGGGCGCGTGCGCGCAACCATTGGGGACAGTTATGCGATGGCGAACTGAAGGGGTGATGCCCCGTCGATCGAGGGCAGCCCGCGCTGCGGCCGTGTTTGTCTTGTTCGTCGCGCTAGTGGCCAGCGGCCCGGTTTGCTCGCAGCAAGCGGCCCCCGACGTCGCCAAAGACGCTGCGGCGCCAGCTGCAACGACCGCCACCGAGACCGCCGCAACTGTGGCCGATCAAGCTGCGAGCGCCGCCGACGCGGTGGTCGACAAAGCGGCCGAAGCGGCTGCTGCTGCACCAGTCGACAACAAAACGGGCCCCGCGATGGGTGACGAGCTCCAGTTGGGCGTGAGCCTCGACCCTACTTCGTGGTGGACGGGGGTGACCCGACTGGTGGAACTGGGCGGCAAGCTGATTATTGTCATGCTTGTGATCTCGGTACTGGGCCTGGCGATTGTGATGTTCAAGATTTTGCAGTTTGTGCAGGTGCGCGACGGTTCGATGCGCGCGCTGCATAAGGCCATCGATACCTGGGAAGGTGGCAACGTCAAACAAGGCCAGGACATGATCAAGCGCAATAACCTTGGTTTTGCAACGGACGTTGAATACGCACTGCAGCGATTGCGCCCCGATAATGTTGAATTGGTGCGCGAAGAACTCTACCGCCGCGCGCGTGTGTTTCTGCAACCGCTGCATGCTCACCTGCCGACCATCGAAATCATCTACTACGTGGCACCTTTGCTCGGCCTGCTGGGCACGGTGACCGGCATCATCGCGACCTTCCAGGCGCTGGAAACCACCGGCGGGGCCAACGATGCCGCCAAACTGGCCGGTGGTATCTGGGAAGCTTTGCTGTGTACCGGCGTGGGTTTGTCGATGGCGATCCCTTTTGCCATCCTGCATTCGCTGCTGGAAACGCGTTTGAGTCACATCGTCGCCGGTATCGAAGACATCATCGCGCGGGTTTTTACTACTGAGCTAGACCTCGGCCGGGCTGACGCTAAATCGCGTGCGTGAACTACGGCTCAAGCGCCCCCGGCGCGCGCGCCGTATTACCCTGGTGGCGCTGGTCGACCTCGTCATCATCCTGCTGATCTTTTTTATGATGCGGACCAACTTTCTGCAGCC
>JAYUQF010000099.1:0-15448 GCA_043756885.1 Pseudomonadota bacterium | reverse complement strand
AGCTGAAACGTGCGTCACCGATGATGTAACCATTCTCGGTGCTTGCTTCGGCGCGTGTCAGGCTGAAGTAGTGTTTGGAGCGATAGCGAAAATCTGCCTGCCAAGCCAGCTTGCCATCCATATAGGGCCAGGAATAACGCAACAGCCCGTTCAAGTTCCACTTCGGCGACTGCACCGGTTCGGTGTCGTCGGCGCCCTGAGGGCCGGGGCCATCGAGGTCAACGTCCTTGACGGTGACGTTGAGGTAGGCGGCACCGAGGAGGAAATCCAGACCTTCAATGGGTGAGGCTTGGAACTCCAATTCCAGACCGTGGCTCTTGGCGTCAGCATTGGTGATGAAGGTAGTGAGTCCGACAATCTGGAAGGCCTGGTAGTCGGAATAGTCGTAATAAAAAGCTGACGCGTTCAAGCGTGCTTTGCCGTTGAATAATTCGACTTTGACACCGGTTTCGTAGGCGTCGAGTTTTTCTTCCTTGAACTCCATATTGGCATCGGCCAGCGGGATAGCGCCGCCGGGCGGTCCGAAGGAGCCAAAATAATCCGTGACGTCCAGCGGTGCATTAAAACCACCGCCTTTCACACCGCGATTCCAGCCGCCATAAAACAACCAGTCTTGACTGGGTTTGTAGTTCAGCTGCGCCTTGGCTGACCACAGGCTCTTGTCGAAGGCGCCGTCGTAGTTACCGAGGTTAGCAATGATCTGCTGATTGCCATTGCGTTCACGCAGACCCGGCTGGAAGTCGACGAGGTTGGTTTCGTAATGGTGTTTTTTGTTTTCGTCGATATAACGCAAACCCACGATGCCGGTCAGAGTTTGCGTTAAGTCGTATTCCGTCTGGCCGAACAAAGACCAACTGTTGGTGCGGGTCTGATAGGGGTTGTCGACACCCAGCGGTGTGCCATCACCTTCAAACACCGTGCCCAAGGCACCGGTCGGCGCATCAATCAGTGGGCCGGTGAAACCCAGGCCCCCGAGGATGCTGTCGTTGCCAGGCCGGCTGCCGTCCCAGATACCGCTTAAAAGCGGCTGTTCGGCGCCGTTGGCGTCGCGCACTTTTATATGCAGGAAATAAAAGCCGGCCACCCAGCGAAACTTGTCCATATCACCGTTCAGCCGCAATTCCTGGGAGAACTGGTCGGCGTCGGTGGCGAGGAAAAAGTTGAAGTCCTCAATCGGCGAAGCATCGGAGTCTTCAATATAGTCACGCTTGACCTGACTATAGTCGGTGATCGAGGTCAGCTTGATGTTGTCGCGGAAGTCCCACTTGAACGTGCCCGACACACCCATAGTGTGCATGTCCTGGCTGCCAAACTTGTTGTAGTCACCAGCGAACTGGTTGTTATCACCATCACGATAGCCGTTGAAGTTGGGCAGGTTCGGCGTGTAAAAGCCGTTGCCGGTTTTGGGATCGGCACGGGTTGAGACGTTCTCCCAGAAGCCGGTGCGGATCTGCTGTAAGGAGCCGCGCACGTTCAGCAGGAACTCCGTGTCGTCGGTTGGTAGAAATAACAATTGGCCACGGCCAGCGTAATCATTGTTGTTGCCGATATCGTCGTCGAGCACGCGGTTGTGCACGTAACCATCGTCACGGTTAGTCGCAAGCGACACCCGCGCGCGGATTTTGTCGGTGACCGCGCCGCCAAAAGCACCCTGGAACTTGGCCTGGCCGTAATAACCGCCGGTTGCTTCGGCATAACCGTCGAACTCATCGGTGGGTTTTTTCGAAACAAAATGGGCCAGTCCGCCGGTTGCATTGCGGCCGTAGAGTGTGCCCTGCGGACCCCGCAGGATCTCCACGCGCTCAATATCGAACAGCTGGAAACCGGCGCTCGACATCTGGCTCAAGTAAACATCATCAACGTAGATTGAAACCGGGCTTTCCTGATTGGTCACAAAATCGTTCTGCGCCACACCGCGTATGCCAATGGCATAGTTGGACGGTCCATTGGGCTGGATGGTGCTGACACCCGGTGCAAGACCGGTGACTTGCTGGGCGTTGCTGTAGCCCAATTGCTGGATCTGTTTGCCGGTGTAGGCCGACACCGCGATGCCAACATCCTGAATGCTTTGTTCGCGCTTCTGGGCGGTGACAGTGACTTCTTCGAGCACCTCGGCGTGGGCAGCCAAAGTAGTCAAAGATGCGAAGGCCACACAAAGCGCGGCACGTCGGAAAGTTGTCATGGTGAATAACCCCTGTTCGAAAAACTGGTCTGGTGCGGTTAGCCTCATGCCTGGCCTGGCCTGTGCAGCGCCCGCCGTCCGAGCTGCGATTGCACACTTGCCGGTGGAGTATAACAACGCCCTGTGTGGGGATCGATAAGGCTATTTATCGGGCACTTAAGCTGAAAACCTTAAGCATGCGTCCAGCATTGGCGGCGCATACTCGGCAAACAACATTTACATCTAACAAGGAGGGTCTGCGCGCATGACTCGACCAGCATCGCGGCCTCATTCTTTGTATTTTGATTACCCGCATTTCGACTTCGTGCCGCCTGTGGAAATGACGGGGTTGGCGCGCTCCCACGCGGTGGTCGTGGTTGGTGCGGGGCCTGTCGGTGTGAGTGCAGCACTTGAGCTCGCACGTCACGGTGCGAGCGTCGTTGTGGTCGACGACAAATCTACATTCAACGACGGCAGCCGTGCCATCTGTATCGCGCGCCATAGTCTGGAGGGTTTGCAGCAGCTCGGTGTTGATCACAGGTTCACTGCCAAAGGCCTGGGCTGGACTCACGGCACCTCTTATTTCCGCAACCAGGCGGTATTCCGGCTCGAGATGCCGCACAGTGTCGACGAGCGATTTCCACCGATGCTTAACCTGCAGCAGCAGTACATCGAGCAGTACCTGGTTGAACACGCACACGCTCAACCCGGCATTGAGCTGCGCTGGCAAAACCAGGTACTGGATGTGTCTGTTGAAGACCACGGTGTCGAGTTGCGCGTCGCCACGCCCCAGGGCGAGTACACCCTGCAGGCCGACTATGTGATTGCGGCCGACGGCGCGCGCAGCGTTGTGCGTCAGTCGCTGGGACTCAAACTGGCCGGGGCCGCCCACGAGGGCCGCTATGTGATTGTCGATATCAAACTGCGTTCGGATTATCCCACTGAGCGCCGTGCGTTTTTTGATTGTCCCGGCAAGCCCGGCGCGACCGTGCTGGTGCACCGTCAGCCTGACGACATCTGGCGCATCGACTACCAGCTTGACGACGGTGAGGATGAGCAGCTGGCGTTGGCCGAGGCCACCATCCGCGCGCGGATTGCGGCCATCGTCAACATGCTCGGTGAGACTGCGCCCTGGGAGCTGGAATGGTGGAGCATCTATCGGGCCTATACCTTGTGTCTGGACGATTACCGCCATGGCCGCGTGCTGTTCTGTGGGGATGCCGCGCATCTGGTGCCGATATTTGGCGTGCGCGGTTTAAATTCAGGTTTGGCTGACGCGATGAACATTGGCTGGAAACTGGCTTACGTCATACGCGGCTGGGCGCCCCCAGCGCTGCTCGTCAGTTACAGTCCGGAACGACGGGGTGCGACCTTGGACATCTTTGCCCAAGCCATCAAGAGCACACGTTTTATGTCACCGCCTAGCCGCGGTCACCGCCTGCTACGCGATAGCGCGTTAGCTTTGGCGCATAAGCACAAATTTGCGCGGCGCCTGCTCGATCCGCGTCAGTCCCGTCCTTACAGCTATGCAGCGAGCACACTGAGCAGCGACGAGCAAGACAGCTTCGACGCGGGGCCGGCGAGTGGCGCGCCGCTGCGCAATCACTTATGCGCCGACGGCAGCTACCTGCTTGATCACCTTGGTGCGGGTTTCACGCTGCTGTATTTCAGCGCACATGGCGACGTCCCGGTCGACGTGCGCGACACTTGCGCTGCACTCGCAGTGGGTGAGGAAGTCACACGTTTGCTGGTCATCGCGCCGCCTGGTGCGCAGGGCGAAACGACGGTGATCGACAGCGACGGTCGTTTATTGCGCGCCTATGGTGCGAGGGCAGGCAGTGCCTATCTGGTGCGACCCGATCGCCACGTGTGCGCGCGCTGGTTGCAGTTGCGCGCAGCGGCTTTAAACGATGCCTTGGCGCGCGCGCTGGGGGCGCACAGCCTATGAACATCGAAGGGCTGACGGGCGAAGATTTTGAATGTGCGTATGAACTGCTGGCCGCCGCCATCGACCGCGTCGGGCGCGCCCAGGAAAGTGAATTCCTGGTGCGTTTGGCGCTGTTACTCATGCAGACCCCGGTGGAGATCGAGGCTATCCGCACTGCCATCAGCGCAGCCGAAGCCGCCTTGGTCTGAGCCGCGGCCGTTATACTGCACGGGCGTCAAGGGCGGAGTCTGCGCGCCATGAATTTTAAGACCCCGATCGTTTATCCGCGCGGTGCCAGCGGCAGCGATCGCAAGTTTCCGGGAGGATCGATGTGAACACCATCAAATCTGCTGATGTGATCCAGAGTGTGGCCGACGCGCTGCAGTACATTTCTTACTACCACCCACCGGATTACATCAAGAATCTGGCGCGCGCCTACGAGCTTGAGCGCTCGATAGCGGCCAAGGACGCGATGGCCCAGATCCTGATCAACTCGCGCATGTGCGCCGAGGGCCATCGCCCGCTGTGTCAGGACACTGGCATCGTCAACGTCTTCTGCAAGGTTGGCATGCAAGTGCGCTGGGCCGACAACATGGCCCTGGAAGACATGATCAACGAGGGGGTGCGCCGCGCTTACCTGCATCCTGACAATAAGCTGCGTGCTTCGGTGTTGGCCGACCCGGCCGGCGCCCGTCGTAATACCAAAGACAACACGCCGGCCGTCATCCATGTGCAACTGGTAGCTGGCCATGAAGTAGAGATTACCCTGGCGGCCAAGGGTGGAGGCTCGGAGAACAAATCGAAATTTGTGATGCTCAATCCCTCCGACAGCATCGTCGATTGGGTATTAAAAACCGTGCCGACCATGGGTGCAGGCTGGTGCCCACCGGGGATGCTGGGTATCGGCATCGGCGGCACCGCCGAAAAAGCGATGCTGATGGCAAAAGAGTCGCTGATGGATCCGATCGATATGCAGGAACTCATCGCGCGCGGTGCACAGAACAATCTTGAAGCCTTGCGTATTGAGCTCTACGAAAAAGTTAATGCGCTCGGGATCGGTGCGCAGGGACTTGGTGGTTTGACCACGGTACTCGACGTCAAGATCATGGATTACCCAACCCACGCGGCGTCGCTGCCGGTGGCGATGATCCCCAACTGCGCGGCCACGCGCCATGTGCACTTCACCCTCGACGGTGCGGGCGTCGCGCAGTTGCCCACACCCAAGCTCGCCGATTGGCCGCAGATCACCTGGTCGGTCAGCAATGCACGGCGGGTTAACCTTGATACGGTCACGGCCGAGGAGATCACGGCCTGGCAGCCGGGTGAGACCATCCTCCTGTCGGGCGCAATGCTGACCGGGCGCGACGCGGCACACAAACGCATCGAAGAATTGTTCACACGCGGTGAAAAGCTGCCGGCTGGTGTCGATTTTAAAGGGCGGTTTATTTATTACGTCGGGCCGGTGGATGCGGTACGCGATGAAGTGGTGGGACCGGCCGGGCCGACCACCGCCACGCGCATGGACAAGTTCACCGAGATGATGCTGGCCAAAACCGGCTTGCTCGGCATGATTGGCAAGTCTGAACGCGGGCCTGTTGGTATCGAAGCTATCAAACGCCACGGCGCGGTGTATCTGATGGCGGTCGGCGGCGCGGCTTATCTGGTCTCCAAGGCAATCCGCGAGTCGCGCGTGGTCGCGTTCGAAGATCTTGGTATGGAAGCCATCCATGAATTTGTGGTGGAGGATATGCCGGTGACGGTGGCGGTCGACTGCCGCGGTGTTTCGGTGCACACCACCGGCCCGCGCGAGTGGCAGGCCCGCATCGGCAAGATCCCGGTCAAGGTTGAAGCTTAACCGGCTGGCCCTGCGTGCCTTGAAGCCGGCTCGTTAGGCCGGCGCTCAGCTCAGCAGTTGCAGACCACACTCCAGCTGGGCGCCCGGTTTGGTCGGGTCAACATAGTCGTCGTTGTCGAGTACACCATGGGCGGCCAGGTAAGTAGCCAGGCTTTGATCGTTCCAGTCGAACACCGGTGCCACACGTAGCGTGTTCAGCGCGCCCCGCGACACCACGCCCAGGCCGCCGCGAAACTCACTGTGCTCGCGGCGGATACCGGTGAACCACACATCGGGCTTCAATTCATTGAAGGCACGCTCAAAGGGTTCAAGCTTGGTTTCGTGGGCAAAGCGCGCGAACTGTGGCGAGTTGTGCGACGGTAAACCACCGCTGGCGGCGCGGCGCGCGACCGTCACAAACGGTGTGTAAGAGCGCAGGTTCAGCTGCAAGCGCTGGCACAGTTCCTCCACATACCGATAAGTTGCCGGGGTGTTGTAACCGGTGTCCACCCAAATCACCGGGATGTTCGGGCACAGCCGCGTGACCATGTGCAGCAATGCGGCGGCGCGCGGGCGGAAGTTGGTCGAGATCACCGGATTACGCGCTCGAGCCAGGGCCCAAGTGATGACTTCGGCCGCGCTCGCACCCGCCAGATCGGTGTTGGCTTGGGCGAGATTGGCCGGCAGCGTTAGTGCGTTGGCGCTGAAACTTGCATTGATGAGGCTCACGGCTGCATCTCCATGCCTTTACGATGGCGTGGATTCTGCCTTAAATGGAATATCAGAAAATAGTTTAATTCTTTATATGAATATATCGATTGACCAAAAGCCTGGCTCTCAGCCGCGCTGGAAATGCGGCATGACCTCAGCCGCAAACAGCGCCAGATGTTCGTTCATGCGCTCGACCGGGTAACCGGGTGGCACTGTCCAACTGTAGTAACGTTCGATGCCGGTTGTTTCAACATAAGCACCGATGAGGTCAACCGCCTGTGCAGGTGTTACACAATTGAGAATGCCCAGTCGTTTGAGATCCTCTAGCGTATCGATAGCGGGGAACAGTGCCTGGCCGGCGTCACCCAGCCACTGGTTATAAACCTCAATCTGGTACTTCACGTGGGGCGCAACGGCGGCGAAGGTGCGCGCCGGATCGCGGCTGGCAATGAGCCAGAAATGTCCGCCCGCCAGGCGCCCACGCCCCGGCCGGCCCAGACGCTGCCATTCTTCCTGAAAAATGCGCGCCTGCTCGACCATTTCATTAGTCCCGATGTAACCATCGGCCAGACGCGCAGCGCGCTTGGCTGCAGCGGGCGCAAACCCGCCGACCCATAAGGGTGGCCGCGGACTTTGCACCGGCGGTGGTGTCAGGCGCACACCATCGAGCTGATAGTGTTTGCCATGGAAGTTGACGGTTTCGCCCTGCCACAGGCGCGCGATGATCTGCAGACCTTCGTCGATCAGGCTGGCACGCTCGGAGATACGCCTGCCCAAACCGGCAAATTCCTGCGGGCGATAGCCGATGCCAACCCCTAATTCAAAGCGTCCGCGCGACAGGATGTCGATGGTCGCGCAGTCTTCCGCCACCCGCACGGCATCGTGCAAGGGCAACAGCAGCACGCCAGTGCCGATGCGTATGCGTTTGGTCGTGACGGCAACCGCGGCTGCCAGCGGCAGGATGGAGGGCGCGTGGCCGTCGTCACAGAAGTGATGTTCGGTCAGCCACACGTCGTCATAACCGATTCTCTCCGCCCAGGCGATCTGGCGCAGATGGGCCTCGTACAGGTCGACGTAATCCGCCTGCCATTGGCGCGGGTTGCGGAACGAGTACCACAGGCCAAATTGCACACGCTGGGATGCTGACATTTGCTGAAAACTCCGTGGCACCAAGGCGCGTGATTCTAGCAGCCGCTCGGGCCACGCCAAATGGCGCGGTTAGTCCTCCAACGCCTGGGCAATGCCCATGGCGTGGAAATAACTGGGCGGGACAGCAAATACTTCGGCGATGCGAGCCGCAGTTAATACGGCGCGTGGGCTGCCGATACTGACGACCCGACCTGCAGCGAGCATCAGCAGGCGATCGCAGTGGCGCGCGGCGATGTTTAAGTCATGCAGTACCACAATTGCGCCGCCACGCTCCTGGGCGTGGACGCGCAGGGCGTGCAAAATTTCCATCTGAAAGCGCGGGTCAAGATTGGCAATAGGTTCGTCGGCGAGCAAGAGGCGATGTTCACCGGCCAGCAGACGTGCGATGTGCACCCGCGCGAGTTCGCCACCGGACAACTGATCGGCACGCCTGGCTACCAGCGCTTCAAGACCACAACGCGCGACGGCAGCGGCGATCGCAACATGATCCGCCGCGCTCAGTGCATCCAGTGATGCACCGTGGGCATAACGTCCGAGCGCAACGACAGCCGCCACCGACATCGGCCAGTGCATCAGCGCGTGCTGTGGGTGATAACCGATGCCGCGCGCCCGGGTCGCCGCACTGAGCTGGTGAATGTCCTGTCCGTCGAGCTTCACCGTGCCGGACTGCGGCACCAACAAACCAGCCAGCACACGCAGCGCACTGGATTTGCCAGCGCCGTTTGGGCCGATCACACCCAGCACCTCACCGGCTTCCAAATCAAATTGCAGATCTTGCAACAGGGGCTGTGCAGCACGGCTGAGGGTGATGCCGCGCACTTCCAACAAACTCATCGTTGCGCGACCCGCGACTGCAGCACCAGACGTAGAAAAAACGGTGCGCCAATCAAGGCGGTGACTACACCCAGTTTGAGTTCACCACCAGCCAGCGGGAAGCGTGTGCCGAGATCAGCGGCGAGGGTCAGCGCGGCGCCACCCACGGCGCTCGGCACGATCAGCGCGCCGGGCCGATGCCCGAACCATGGACGTAACAGATGCGGCACTACCAGGCCGACAAAACCAATCACGCCACTGACCGATACAGCCGCACCCACCGCCAGGGCACTGCCCGCAACTATCCAGGCGCGTGTGCGCGGCAGGTTGATACCAAGGCTCATGGCGGTGTCTTCGCCCAAGGCCAACACATCCAAGGCGCGTCGTGTGCTGAACAACAAAATCCAACCGAGCAGCATGAAGGGCAGGGCCAGCAGCAGGTGTTCAATATTGCGGTTGGCGAGCGAGCCCAGCAGCCAGAAATAGATCTCGTAAGCGGCAAACGGATTGGGTGACAAATTGAGAATCAGGGTGGTGAGCGCGCCACTCAGGCTGTTGATGGCAACACCCGCCAGGATCACGGTCAGGATATCGGCGCCGCGCCCGGCCAGGCCTTGGATAGCAACAACCGCGAGTAGGGCGCCCAGCATGCCACTGGCCGGCAAGATCCAATAAGCGCCAGCCGCCAGACCACTATAAAAAGCCGCCACCGCGCCCAGCGCGGCGCCGCCTGAAATACCGATGATGCCCGGCTCTGAAAGTGGATTGCGTAACAGTCCCTGCAAGGCCGCGCCGGCACTACCAAGGCTGGCACCGACCATCACCGCCAATACGGCGCGGGGCAGGCGGATATCGCGCACAATCAGCGCTAGCGTTGAATCGTCGCTGGGGTGCAGATGTTGCACGGCCTGCCACGGCGAGATCAGCAAAGGCCCGATACACAGGGCGGCACAAAACAGCACCGCGGTGACGGCCACTAAGACCAACAGTGGAGCGCGTGAGGTGCTTAGCACATGCCGCGTAGTGCGGGTTGTGGTGGTCATGGTCGTGCTGCCCGCAACGCCGCCAGCGCCTCCCGATTGAATACTCCCGCACAGGCCCAGCGATTTTCCGGCACAACGGCGCGCCGCACGGGCGTTTCGCGCTGGACAAACAGATGGCGTAAAACGGGTTGATCGAGTTGCGTCTCTGCCAGCGAGGGTCGCGCCGTCTGGCGCGCGCTGAACACGATCATGGCAGGCTTGTTCAACAACAGAGATTCAAGACTCAAGTAACCGCCGTGGCTCAAACCGATGTCCGTGGCCAGATTGTCGAGACCGGCGTAGTCCAGCAACTCGTGCATCAGCGAGCCGCTGCCCGGCGTAAAACCATTGGGTTGATAAATGAGGGTGCGCAAGCGCGGTCGGGGCGCTGCACCGCGCAGGGCCTCATCAAGTTGAGCGAGCAGTTGCTCGGCGCGTGGCGCCACGTCCAGCACTTGCGCCAGCCGGCGCAGGTTGGCGCGATAGTCTGCCAAGCGATTGGCACCCGGCAGGTTTAATACCGGCATGCCCAGCCGCTTGAGCAGATGGGTGGCGAGCCCGGTGGTGTTATCACTCGTCACGACCAGGTCTGGGGACAAGGCCACTACCTCCTCGACGGCGCCGTGATTGACGGTGAGATGGGCGGCACGGGCATGGAAGTAACTGAGATTGGCGTCGCGCGATAGCGCGGTCACCGACACAATGCGCGTGTCATCGAGCAATTCGAACAAAAGTGAATCGGTGCACAGATTCAGTGACGCGATACGCGCTGGCGCGGCCGCGGTTGCGGCACTCGCCAGCAGCAAGACAAAAAGCAGTGGGCCGTTCAGCTTGCCACGCGTCGCCGACGCACCGCGTCGGCGAGTTCGTGTAACAGCGGCTCGGTGGTTGCCCATGACATGCAGGCGTCGGTGATGCTCTGGCCATAAACCAGCGGCGTATCGCTGGTGTGGTTCTGCTTGCCTTCTTTGAGATGGCTTTCAAGCATTACACCACACACCAGATGGGAGCCGCCGGCGACCTGGGCCGCTACCTCCCGCGTGACCGCCGGTTGTTGGCGGTGATCTTTGCGCGAGTTGCCGTGACTGCAGTCGATCATCATCCGATCACCCAGGCCAGCAGCCCGTAATGCCGCGCCGGCAGCACCGACCGACTGCGCATCGTGGTTGGGCCCGCTGTTCGAACCGCGCAGAATCAAATGACACGTGTCATTGCCACGTGTGGTCACGATGGCTGCAATACTTTGTTTGGTAACCGATAAAAAATGATGGGGATGACGCGCCGCGCCGATGGCGTCGACTGCGATCTGCACACTGCCGTCGGTGCCGTTTTTGAAGCCGATCGGCATCGATGAACCGGAGGCCAGTTCGCGATGGATCTGGCTTTCCGTGGTGCGTGCCCCGATCGCACCCCAGGCCATCAGATCAGCGACAAACTGCGGCGTAATAACGTCGAGAAATTCAGATCCCGCAGGCATGCCGCGATGGGCCAGTTCCAGCAACAGGCGGCGCGCGGCGCGCAAGCCATTGTTGATGTCGAAGGTGCCATCAAGATGGGGATCGTTGATTAAACCCTTCCAGCCGATGGTTGTGCGCGGCTTCTCGAAATAAACACGCATGACGATGCACAGGTCGGCCGACAGTTCGCGCATTGCACCTTGCAGGTTGTCGGCGTATTCGAGCGCGGCCTTGGGATCATGAATTGAGCACGGGCCTGTCACCACCAGCAGGCGATCGTCGTCGCCCCGCACAATGGCTTCAGCCGCACTGCGGGCCTGTGCCACGGTATTGGACGCAGTTTCCGAAAGCGGCAGTTCCTCCATGAGGATCGCGGGCGAAATCAGCGGTCGGTAACCGGCGATGCGTTCGTCGTCGGTGCTATGGAACATGCGGGAGAACTCCAGGGCGGGTCGATTACGGGCCGCGATGATAAAGCGGCATTGCACCCGACGCCAGCGACCCGCGTCGCTCAGAGTGTGGGCAGGCGACTGCCAAAATTAAACGCCAGGTAGGCGCCGAGGTAACCGAGGCTGCTCATATAGGCCCATGCAAACAGTGGCCAGCCCCAGGTGCCGGTCTCACGTCGCATGACTGCGATGGTTGATACACACTGCAGGCAAAGGGCGTAAAAGATCAGCAGTCCGAACACCATCGGCAGGGTATAAACCGGCGTGCCGTCAGGGTGTTTGGCGGCCCGAATGCGTGAGGTCAAGGTTGAATTGGCATTGTCTTCGGTGGTGCTGTCGACAGCATAAATGGTGCCGAGCGCGGCGATGACTACCTCACGGGCGGGGAAAGATGCCAATACTGCAGCGGTCACTTTCCAGTCCCAGCCCAGGGGCTCGAAGATCGGTGTAATGCTACGGCTCAGCCTGCCCAGATAACTGTCCGCCAATTGCTGGGCCGCATGATCGCTGCTATTGACACCGCTGGGAACAGTCGCGTCGCGCGGGAACGAGGCCAGTACCCACACCACTAATGCCACACTGAAAATGATGGTGCCAGCGCGCTGCAGAAAAACGAGCGCACGCGATAGCAGTTTGGACAACACGGCGCGCGCATTGGGCATGCGATAGGGCGGCATCTCAAGCAGGAAGCGCGCTTTGGCGCGCGACCAATACAGGCGACTGATCAGCCAGGCTGTGAGCGCGCCGCCGACAATGCCCAGCAGGTAGAGCGCAAACAACACCAGTCCCTGCAAATTAATCATGCCGCCCAATAAATGTCGCTGCGGTATAAAAGCTGCGATCAAAAGCGAATAGACCGGCAGGCGCGCTGAGCAAGTCATGAAGGGCGCTGCCATGATCGTGGCGAGCCGATCGTGACGATTGGGGATCACACGCGTGCCCATGATGCCGGGTACGGCACACGCGAAGCTCGATAACATCGGAATGAAAGACTGGCCCGACAAGCCCATGGCACGCATCGCGCGGTCCATAAGAAATGCCGCACGGGCCATATAACCGGTGTCTTCAAGAATGATGATGAAGGTAAACAAGATAATGATCTGGGGCAGGAACACCACCACGCTACCAACCCCGGCAATCACACCTTCGGCCAGAAAACGCGTGAAAAGACTCGGCGGCAGAGCCGCCGTGACAGCGTTGCCCGCCGCACTGGTGAGATAGTCGATCGCATCCACCAAGGGGGCTGCCCAGGCAAATACGGCCTGGAAAACCATGGCCATCACGAAGGCGAACAGCAGCGTACCAAGCACTGGATGATTAACGACTCTATCGGCGCTATCGGCGACTGCCCTGCGTGGCGCCGCGCCGCGCACTTCGACCCCTTTGAGTTGGGCCTGGATCCAGCTGTAACGATCGCGTGCTTCCAGGGTCGCTAGATTGCGCCCGCCACCGATGTCGTGACGCAGTTGTGCCAGCATGGCGCCGAGCTCGTTGCCGGCACGGTGCACGAGCCGTTGTTCGGCATAACCGCCGGCATCGATAACCGCGCGGCGCGCTTCAATGGCGCTGACCTTGACGCCGCGCTCGGCCAGGTGCTTGGTGAGCTGACTGATGGCGTTCTCAAGCGTCGGATTCAACACCAGATGCGGGACCGCCGGGTTGCGCAAGATGTCATCGAGGGCGCTTTTAAGCTGCTCCAGGCCGGTGCCATTGGCAGCAGAGATAGGAATTACCGGTACACCCAGACGGCTTGCCAAGGTCTCGACGTCGAGACTCACGCCTTCATTGTCCAGCCGATCGATCATGTTCAGTGCAATTAAAGCGGGCACACCCGCTTCAAGGATCTGACTGGCGAGGAACAGGTTGCGGCGCAGGTTGGTCGCGTCAACGACGATAATTGCCGCTGCAGGTGGCGGCAGATCCGTGATACCACCACGCAGAACGTCTACCGCGATCATCTCGTCAGGTGACATGGCCGCCAGGGAATAGGTGCCCGGCACATCGACCAGGCGTACCTGACGACCGGCGACGTCGGTATAACCCGAGACCTGTTCAACCGTGACACCTGGGTAGTTGCCGACTTTTTGGCGCAAGCCCGTCAGACGATTAAACAGAGTGCTTTTGCCGGTATTGGGGTTGCCGAGGGTGACAACGACTGGCGAAATCTCAGGCGAAACATTGGCGCTCATAGCTGATTCAGCTGGCGAGGCTTACCAGCACGTTGGCCGCTTCTTTGCCCCGTAGCGACAGGGCGTAGCCCATCACCCGAATCTCGATGGGGTCGCCCGCCGGGGCATAACGCAGGACTTCTATTTCGATGCCTTCAATCAGACCCATCTGCATCAGCCGTTGCGCGGTTTCGTCGATTTCACAGAAACCTTGTACGACGCAAGTTTGACCGGGACGCAGACTAGCCAGAGTCACGCTCATGGGCGGCCGAGCAAACCGAACAGACCGCGACGGCGCCGGGCTTGCAGGTCAACGTGAATGCTGGACGCTTCACAGCCGTTGATCGCCCAGCGTTCGTTATCAATCCCGATGAGTACCGGGTCGCCTGCACGCAAGACGCCGAAGCAGGTGCCTGGCACGATACCGCGCGCCGCGAGGCGGGCGGTGGTGTGCGGGTCATCGGCATCAATGGAGACAATGATTGCGCGGTCGCCGTGCTGGAGATTTGAAAGGGTGAGCACGCTGCGTGGGGTCCTCGGCCGCGGAGCATGGCTGTCCGCTGATGGCTGAATAGTAATTATTCTTAGTTGCAATAACAATATGCGCGAGCGTGTCGCATTGCTGCTGCGGATCGCTTAAAGCGTGATACGACGGGTGCCCAGCCGGTAGTAGGGTGCAACTTCCGGCGCACAATTACTCAGATGCAACTCTTTAATCCCCCGCCAGTAATCGGCGGTTAGCAGATCGGCATGCTGTTCCAGGAAAGCTGCGCGCAGCTGATCGCTGATTGCGAGAAAACGAATGAATTCTTCCGGGAAGATGTCGCGCGGCCCCACGTAGAACCAGTTTTCGGCGCGCATTTCGTCATCCAGATTGTCACTGGTAGGCAGGTCGCGGAACTGACATTCCGTCACCAGACATAGTTCATCGTAGTCATAAAAAATCACGCGGCCGTGGCGCGATACACCAAAATTTTTCAGCAGAAGATCCCCTGCAAAAATATTAGTCATGGCCAGATCCTTAATGGCCTGACCGTAGTCGAGCAGGGCAAGCCGCGCTTCGTCGAAATGGTAGTCCTGCAGATACAGATTCAGCGGTGTCACACGGCGCTCGGAATAGAGGTGATCGATCACCAGTTGCTCGCCTTCGATACGCACGGTCTGGGCGGTGCTGGACAAGAGCTCTTCGATTAATTCTGGAGCGAATTTGGCAAGCGGAAATTCGATATTGCGAAATTCCTGGGTATCGATCAAACGTCCGGCACGATCGTGATTGAAGACAAATTTGTATTTGGTTTTGACGCCATCGTGGCTGATATTTTTGGTGTACCCAAAGCTGTCGCGGATGACCTTGAATACCAGATCATAAGACGGCAGTGTGAAGACCAGCATCACCAGGCCGCGATCACCGGCAGCGTGTATGAATTGATCTTCACCACCGCGCAGGTGATGAAAGAAGGAGCGGTAACGCTCGGTTTTGCCTTGCCGTGCGCGACCGAGAATTGTGTACAACTCATCAAGCGGCTTGCGTGGCATCATTTCTTTGATGAAATAAACCGCACCTTCCACCGGCTCGACATCGACCATGAAATACGAGCGCGTGAAGCCAAACAGCACGCTGACGTCGTCGCTTGAGGTCAACACTGCTTCAACACGGATACCATCACTTGTGTTTTCAAAAGCCAACACAAAGGGTGCGTTGCGCGTGGCCCAGAACATCTTGCCAACCACAAAAGCACGACTCGACTGGTAAAACA
>JAYUQF010000098.1:0-2067 GCA_043756885.1 Pseudomonadota bacterium | reverse complement strand
GCGCAGCGCCTCGATCTTCACGTGTCCGTAACCACGAATGGCTGTTGCTACACTGGCCAATGCCAGCACCTCGGCATAGTTGTCCGATTTAAGTTTCTGTAAGGCTGCTTCAATCGATAGTTGGTAGGCATCGCTCAAAGCGCGTTCGAGTTTGCGCTCGGTGGTATGGCCAAACGGGTCGAATACTGTGCCGCGTAAAAACTTCAAATGCGCAAGACCCCGTAAAGCCGGCAACAACCACGCACCAAATTCCATTTTTTGCGGATGGCCGTTGCGACCAGTTCGCGCCAGCAGGGGTGGGGCCATATTGAAGTGCAATTTGACCGGCACTTTAAAGGTCGCTGCGATACCCGCTAAAAAAGCCGGCGCGGCGTACAGTCGCGCCACTTCATATTCGTCTTTATACGCCAACAGTTTGTGATACCCATCGGCGACCGCGCGAGTCAGCGCATAGTCGGCGCCGAAGCTCGCATCTGCAGACCGTACCGCCGATATCAGGCGGGTAAACCGATTGGCGTAGCGCGAGCTCTGGTAAGCGCACAAACGTTGACTCAGACGTTCGATCTGCGCGTCGAGGGCCTCAAGCGGCGGGACTTGCGTCTGCACGGCGGCAACGTTTCTGCTGCTGGCCACGGCCGCCTCACGACCACAGTAAAACGCACTCAGGTTGGCAGCCACCGCCACGCCGTTCAATTCAATCGCGCGTTGTATCGCCTCGACACTCAGCGGAATGTGTCCCAGTTGCCAGGCAAAACCAAGCAACAACATATTGCCGGTTTGTGAATTATCGAGCTGCTCGGTGGCCAGCGCTGTACTGTTAACGGCGCGATAGCGATCGCCCACCGCACTGCGCAACAGGGTTTCGAGTTCGTGACGGGGAAACTGCCAGTCGGGGTTCTGCGCAAATGCACCGGTGGCCTGTTCGTAGGTATTCACCACCGCGCGGGTACGCTCAACATGGGTACGGGTCAGCACCTCGGGATCACCGGCCGTGATCATGTCGTAGGCCAACAACAGATCGGTCTCACCGGCCGCTATACGCTGGCCGCGCAACTGCGTGCCGGGTGTCGCAATGCGAATATGGGACATCACCGCGCCGTTTTTCTGGGACATGCCAGTCATGTCGAGCACGCTGATAGCTTTGCCTTCGAGATGGGCGGCCATACCCAGGATCGCGCCAACGGTGATGACACCACTGCCACCAACACCCGTGATGAGAATGTTGTAAGGATGCGCTGGTAACTCGATCACCGGTTGTGGCAGATCTGCGTTCGATTTCAGCGGCGCCTTGTTAACCTTCGGCGGCGCCGCCAACAGTTCGACCGTGACAAAGCTCGGGCAAAACCCGTCAACACAGGAGAGGTCGTTATTGCAGGCGTCCTGATCGATGCTGCGCTTGCGACCCAGGGGTGTTTCCAGTGGCGCGATCGCGGTGCAGTTTGAAGCCAGCCCACAATCACCACAGCCTTCGCAGACTTCCGGGTTGATGTAAGCGCGTCGCGGCGCTTGAGCGAGCTTCAGATGTTTGCGCCGCCGACGTTTTTCGGCCGCACAGGTCTGATCGTAAACGAGCACGCTGACGCCGGTGATGGTGCGCAGCTCACGCTGTACGGCATCGATATCAGTGCGCGGATGAATGGTGGCGATGCCGCGCAAGCGTGCATCGGCATGATGGCGTGCGGGATCTTCGGCCACGACCCGCACCTGTTTGATGCCCTCCGCCGCCAGCTGCAGGACGATGTCAGCCACCGTCAATTGGCCGTCGATGGGTTGGCCGCCGGTCATGGCGACGGCGTCGTTGTAGAGGATCTTGTAGGTGATGTTGACACCTGCCGCCTGCGCCGCGCGGATGGCCAGGCTGCCCGAGTGGTAATAGGTACCATCGCCGAGATTGGCGAACACATGGGGCAAGGTCGAAAAAGGTGCCTGGCCTATCCAGGTCACACCCTCGCCGCCCATCTGGGTCATGGTGCGATTGGACGCGGGGAAAATCGCCGTGGCCATCACATGGCAACCGATACCGGCCAGGGCAATACTGCCATCGGGCGTGCGCGTCGAGCGGTTGTG
>JAYUQF010000097.1:0-2069 GCA_043756885.1 Pseudomonadota bacterium | reverse complement strand
AGCCCAGTTGCTACAGTTTATCGAGCGCGTCGTGGTGATGTGTTGCGGGACTGCACCTGGATCATGGAGTCGCCTTCGATAGGTGCCAGCAGCGCTGCCAATGCGTCGGCGTCGAAGTCGAGGCTGGGCGCCTTGCCACGGCCGGCATATAGACCCTCTGCGAGTGCCCGTTTGCGGTCTTGCAGGTCGAGCATGCGGGCTTCGACGCTGTTGGCGATAATCAATTTGTAAACAAACACCGGCTGGGTCTGACCAATGCGGTGGGCGCGATCAGTTGCCTGGGCTTCCACGGCCGGGTTCCACCATGGATCGTAGTGAATAACGGTATCGGCTTCGGGCAGGTTGAGCCCGACGCCACCGGCTTTAAGACTGATCAGAAACACGGGGGCATCACCGCGTCGGAAGCTGTCGATAGCGTCATCGCGTTTGCGTGTCTGGCCAGTCAATTTTGCAAACGCAATGTTGCGTGGCTGAAGTTGTTCTTCGATCAAGGCCAGCATGGAAGTGAACTGCGAGAACAGCAGAATCTTGCGATCTTCGGCAATCAACTCTTCCAGCAGCTCAAGCAGGAATTCAAGTTTGGCTGACGGCGGCCGCGCGCCACGGGTCTCAAGCTTGAGCAGGCGTGGGTCACAGCACACCTGCCGTAACTTCAACAGGGCGTCGAGTATGGTGATGTGGCTGCGGGCCAGACCTTGCCGACTGATCGCCGCGCGCACGCGTTTGTCCATCGTCGCCCGTATGCTTTCATAGAGTTCAGCTTGCGCCGGCCCAAGGTCAATCGGCTGCACTATCTCAGTTTTGGGTGGCAGCTCGGCAGCGACTTCTTGTTTGGTTCGTCGCAATAAAAACGGACTAATGCGTCGCGCCAGCAATGCTTGTCGGTCAAGGTCGGCATGTTGCTCGACTGGTGTGCGATAGATACGGCGAAAAGCGTTCGTGTCGCCCAGAAAGCCGGGCATCAGGAAATCGAACAGCGCCCATAGTTCGCCAAGATGATTTTCCAGTGGTGTCCCGGTCAGACATAGACGGTGTCGCGTCGTCAGCTGGCGCAGGATCTGGGCGGCCTTGGCGCGCGGATTCTTGATGTTCTGCGCTTCGTCGAGGATGACGCTGTGAAATTCGAAAGTGGCCAGCCGTTGGGCATCGCGTGGCACCAGCGGGTAGGTGGTCAGCAGCAGATCTGCCGAGGCGGCGTCGGCATAACGATCGCTGCGGTCGGCGCCGTGCAGTACCGCCAGTTTGAGCGTTGGCGCAAAACGCGCCGCTTCCCGTTGCCAATTGCCCATCAAGCTGGTGGGCGCAACCAGTAATGCGGGACGGTCCAGGCGTCCTGCATTTTTTTCGACCACCAGGTGTGCGAGGGTCTGCAAGGTTTTGCCCAGTCCCATATCGTCGGCGAGAACACCGTTGAAGCCGTACTCGCGCAGAAACTGCAACCAGTCAAGTCCGCGTTTCTGATAAGGGCGCAGCTCAGCGGTCACGGCCGCCGGCACTGGCACGGCGGTAATGCCGGCAAAATCGCGCAACCTCTCCGCCAATTCGCGCCAACGCTTGCCGCCTTCCAGGGCCAAGCCCTGGCTCTCAAGCTCGCTCAATAACCCCACATCAAAGCGCGACAAACGCAAGCGGTGATCGTTGTGCTGTGGTGCGCGGTCGGCAAACAGTGCGCGCAGGGTATCGAGCAGAGGCCGCAAGCGGGCGCTGGGCACTTCGACAAAACGACGTGCACCGAGCGGTACGGCGATTGTTTCCGGCAGAGCCGACCAATCGGCATCCAGTACCGGCCCGAGTACATCGAGCAAAGGCAGTGAAGTCCCGGCAAAGTCGAGCTGGAAACCGAGTGAAAACCAGTCGGAATCAGTAGCGCCATCGGCGATATCCGCCGACCACGTGCCGGTATCGAAATGCAGATCAAAACTTCTATCGCGCTCCACCTGCCAGCCGTCGGCGCTGAGCTGTGGCAGATCTTCGCGCAGGAAATGTGACCAGGCGCTGGCCCAAGCCAGCGTCTCAACTTCGCCGCGCACGTAAACCGCCCGTGTGACCGGCTCCTGGCAGGCACTCGC